>JAFGVG010000180.1 GCA_016938095.1 Bacteroidales bacterium | reverse complement strand
TCTGTCCCTGGTAACGGAGGCAATTCTGTTTCAGGAATGGCGGGTGGTGCCGGTGGAAGGGGTATAGGCCATTCTTCCTGAAAATAAAAGCGAAAGGCATCGTTCTTTTTCATTTTTTCAAAGGTTTTACGTGCCTCCTGACGGGCTTTTTCCATCGCTTCCCTGAATTCGTCCTGATGCTGCAGCCAGTATTCCTGATGCTGTTTTCTGAACTCGTCCTGATGTTGCAGCCAATATTCCTGTTGCTGTTTTCTGAATTCTTCCATGGCCTCCCGTCCGGCTTCACGGGCTTCCCGCATTTCTTCACGGAATCTTTCATCGTTTATCAGGTTACGCCAGGCTTCTGCATGCGCGTAATCCTGCGGCCAGGCTTCACGTAACTGACGATCAACATTACTCAGATCAGAACCATGCCATTCTTTGTCGATTCCTTCAATGGACCTGCGTGCTATTTCAAGTTCCTGCTGCGATTTCTGGAGTTCCTCCTGGGCCCGTTTCAATTCCATCTCCGATAATTGCAATTCGTGCTGCATTTTACCGAGCTCCCCGGCATATCGTCTCATTTCTTCCTTGTCGGCCTGCCGGCCATTAATGGTCATTTCTTTAATGGTATCTCCTTCCAGTATAATTTTTATTTTCTTCCTGTCTTTCATGGTTTCAACCGTTGCATTCCTGGCAACGGCCGAATCAGGCTGCATCAAGGGCATAACCTTCATAGCGGCGGTATTCATGGTTTTAGGTTTTTCAGGGCCTTTACCGCTACGCACAAAGGCCATGGTTGTCAAACCTAAAACCGCTACCAATAGTAACATGATGGCCAGTCTGAAGAACGGTGTATGTCTTATTTCGGGCGTCAACAGACGCTTTACCCTTGCCAGCAGGTTATTTGACCTTCCTTTAAGGGCATTTGCCGCAGCAAATGATTGAATGTTCAACTCGTGTATCATGGTAAGTGCTTTTATATAGGTAATTGGGTTTATCTTCATTTTCAGTACGTGGTCGTCACAACTGTTTTCGCGTTCACGGTTGATCTCGCGGTTGAGATACCACGCCAGCGGATGGAAAAATAGTACCTGCATGGCAAACGCTTGTAAAATGAGCCAGAAATGATCATGCCTTTTTATGTGTGCCAGTTCGTGCAGGATAACTGTTTCGATTTGTTCAGGACTTAAACCCGAAACGGCGGCCATGGGAATGACCAAAATGGGTTTGAATACACCAATAACCATGGGCCCTATCATACGCGATACGGTTCGAAACCTTACCTTACTGTTAAGGTGCATAACCTTCAGGCATTTTTCGCAAATACCCATTAACGAAGGAGCTGGCAGTGACAGGTGCTTGTTTAGGGTTATTTTAAATACCAGCAGGCCGCCTGAAATTCTAATGCCCAATAAAATAAAACCGGCTAACCAGCCCGCTGCCAATATGCCATAGTATGGATTGAGCCAGGTGGTAAGCCATTTTAAAAAAGTTCCGGCCCCGGACAAAGTTATATAGGGGTAACCGGCCATTGTGCCGGCCAGCTGAAACACCTGACCGGCATTTAGTGCCTCCGGCATAAGCCGTCGGCTGTGTATGTGGATAAATGTACCCACAAACAACAGCAAAAGCATCAACAGGCCCGAAAACATGAAAACATAACGGCACCTGGCATCGGGTCGCGGAATCATGATCAGCAACAACAGCATTGCTGCTGCCAGTAGGGCACCCTGCCAGAGCGAATGGACAAGGGTCAGTCCCAGCGAATGAAGTATCTGGTTAAAGGTCTCCATAAGCTTATTTATTTTGTTGTTCCTGCTCCAATTTGTCTATTAGCTGCCTTATTTCCTGTAGCTCTTCCGGAGTTGCTTTATGATTGCCCAGGGCCTGTAACACCAAACGTGTGGCAGAGCCCCCGAAGGCAGCCTGAATCATCTTATCGATTAACGCGTTGCGGGTGACGCTCGCCTGGGCCATGGGCTTGTATATGTGTAGGCGGCCATTCATTTCACGACCAAGCAGGCCTTTATCGGTCATGATCTGCATGATTTTCAGCGTAGTGGTATAGGCTACACTTTTGCCTTTTTTTTCAAGCAATTCGTTAACCTGTCTGACAGAGGCAGTACCTGTCTGCCATAAGATCTCTAATATTTCCAGTTCGGATGCGGTGGGGGGCATGGTAATTTGTTATTAGTCATTGGTACTGGGTACTGGGTGTTCTTTGAAATTCGGTGTTCGGTGTTCGATGTTCAGTGTTTTTTGTTTGATATTGTTTGATAAGGTTTGACAGAGTTTAAGATAGTTCAATGTTGTTCTCAGAAACGCTATGGTCACCCTGAGTGAGTCGAAGGGTGACACCCTGTTGATCTATACATTTTACACGTCATGCTTCGACTTACTCAGCATGACAAATACATTTCGTTAATCCACTTCCACTGACGCTAGTCCCTTGTTCCAGTCTTCGATAATTGAGCTTCCATTTTTGCTCATGACAAGCTCTACGAAAACTTTCGTACAAAGTTATACGAAAACTTTCGTAATAAAAAATATTACACCAAAAAAATTTGTCTCTTTGAGGATTTTGTTATAAATTTGTTTAGTATTATATAAGAATAATTCTTTATAAATAATTATTCATTATGGAAGTCAATGAAATCAGGGCGAAGTTGGTTAGCAAGGGATTAAAGGTTACGCCCCAGCGCATGGCTATTCTGGAGGCCATTGAAGTCCTGCATAATCATCCTTCGGCAGAACAAATTATCGAATACATACACCATAACCATCCCAATATTGCTACCGGAACGGTTTATAAAGTACTGGACACCCTGGTGGTAAACGATTTGGTCAAGCGGGTGAAAACCGACAAGGACATCATGCGTTATGATGCTGACCTTTTCAGCCATCATCACCTGTATTGTGCCGATTCGGACCGTATTGAGGACTATATCGACGATGAACTGAATGAGATGCTGGGCAACTATTTCAGGCAGAAAAAAATTCCCGGTTTTTCCATCGAAGACATCAAACTTCAGATCATCGGCAGGTTCAACCAAAAGGTTCGGGTAGAAACGACACATTAGCATGTGGGGTTATGGTTAAGGTTATTTGTATAGTACTTGGGACTATTTCGCTTGGGATTGGTATAACCGGTATTTTCATACCAGGATTACCTACAACACCTTTTGTTTTGCTGACAGCAGGTTTGTATGCCCGGGGTTCCGACAGACTTTACCGGCAATTGGTTGCCAGCAAACATGTCGGCCCATATATCAGGCAGTTTCAGCACGATAAAGGATTGTCGCGCAAAACGAAAATATATTCAATCAGTCTGATGTGGCTGATGATTTTGATAAGCGCCCTGTTTTTCCTAGGAAACCCTTTATCACGCATAATATTGGCAGTGGTAGGGATTATCGGTACGATAGTGATGGGTTTTGTCTTGCCCACAACAAAAGCGGGACCATAATGAAGTTCCGGACAGTTTAAAAACTTATAATATATTTTCAATTAGCAATCAACAATTTAACTCTTAAATTATGGAAGAAAATCAGGTTTTATCAATGCCGCGTATCGGCGAAAAGGCTCCCGAGTTTAAAGCCGTAACCACTCAGGGTGATATTAATTTCCCGGCTGACTACAAAGGTAGTTGGGCAATCTTGTTCAGTCATCCTGCCGACTTCACACCGGTTTGTACCTCAGAGTTTATGACCTTTGCCTCACTCGAGCCGAAATTCAACGAGGCCAATTGCAAGCTCATTGGTTTGTCGGTTGACGGATTGTACAGCCACATTGCCTGGCTGCGTACCATTAAGGAAAAAATTACCTATAAAGGCATGAAAGATGTGGAGGTTAAATTCCCGCTCATTGAAGACATCACCATGGAAGTGGCAAAAAAATATGGTATGATTCAGCCGGGTGAAAGCAATACCAAAGCTGTAAGGGCTGTATTCTACGTCGACCCCAAGGGAATCATCAGAACCATCATCTATTATCCGCTGAGCCTTGGCCGCAATTTCGACGAACTTTACAGGGTGCTCATTGCCCTCCAGGCAGCCGACGAGTTTGGTGTTGCCATGCCGGCCGACTGGCGTCCGGGCGACGACGTTATTGTTCCCACAGCCGGATCGTGCGGTGTGGCCAAGGAACGTATGGAAAGCAAGGCCGATATGACTTGCTACGACTGGTTCTTCTGCACCAAAAAACTCGATAAGGATACTGTGATGAAGAAAGTTTTGAAGAAATAATGCTCCTTACCAATGCCAATGAAAAGAGAGATGCGATAATTCGCATCTCTCTTTTTGTCTTTTAAAACGGTCAATGCCTTAATACACCAGAAACCGGTTCGGCTTGTTTGGAAATTGTTGTAACTTTTCCCAGTTTTACTATGTAAAATGGTTAAGTTGTCATTGTTTGCACAGTATTCACTCCATTTCATTGTTGCGTCGTTATGAAAACCCATCACTGCCTACCTTCCGTTCTGCTTTTTTTTATTCTTGTTGGTTTAAGACTTATGGCCGCTGAACCAACGATGAGTGCATACAGTGCCGATTCCCTTATAGAACGGGCAAACCAGTTGCACGACAGCGGACAGTATCACGAGGCCATAGCCATGCTTAACAAAGTGGTTATAACCGATCCCTCCTATAGCACCGCTTGCTATGAGCTGGCCCTGAACTACTATTCACTTGGTGATTATAACCTGGCGTTGACTTTTTGCAATAAGGCGGAATTTCTGCAATACGATCATCCTTTTTTATATAGTCTGAAAGGCAGTATTTTAAATGTTTCTGGCAGAACCAATGAAGGGATAGCTGTAATAAACAGCGCCCTCCGTAAGTGGCCCTGCAACCAGAATTTGTTGTACAACCTGGGTCTTTGTTACCTGACGGCCGGAAAACCCGATACGGCTGAGCAAATGCTGCTGAGAAGTGTTGTTTTTTATCCTTACCATACCCGCAGCCATTTGGCCATTGCCAAAGCCAATCTGGCCATGGGAAGAATAGCTGAATCTTATTTGGCTTACAATATGGCCATTCTTATCAACCCTTCTACTTATACCATAATGGAAATGGAAAACGCTATCGGCGGTAAGTCCGACATATTGCCACGCGCCTATCTCTATCCTTATTCCCCGGAATTTCAACAGGGAAAGTGGAAGGATATCAAATACCTCCTGCAATCGGAGTTGGCATTCTCCAAAGAATTTGATTATCCGTACGATCTCGATTTTACCTTTACACGGCAATCGCTTATGTTGTTCAGAAGCCTTCGGTACGACCGTTCAGATACTTCGGTCTATAACAGGTTATATACACGTTTGTTTCAGGAGATATATGAAAAGGACATGTTTGAAACCTACATCAATTATTGCATGAACAACATGGGTAGCACCACTGCAAGCGACTGGAATAGGAAAAATCCGGGGAAAATTGATGCCTTTATCCAATGGGCACAGCAATTTATTAACCAGGGCAGGGTATATGCCTTCAGAGCCGATTATGAGCAAAAGCGCACAGAAATACATCATTTCGATGAAAATGGCACCTTAACATCTATTGGAAGCCAAAACGCCGATGACGGGAAAAAAAACGGACCCTTTTATATGGTTTCCAATAATGGGGGCGTTACAGAGCATGGTACCTATAGCAATGACCTTACGCAGGGTGAATGGTTTATTTACTGGCCCGATGGCACAATAAAGCAGCATTTGCATTTTGAAAACGATAACCTGAACGATACAGCAAGAACTTATCACCCGAATGGAGCGAAAGCATATGTTTACCCTTTTCGCGACGGTCTGAAACAAGGCAAAACAGCGGAGTATACCGGGGCAGGATTTTTAAGTGTGAGCAGTACCTATGAGCAGAATAAGTTAAACGGCCCGGGCAAATACATTAATTTTGAAGAAAAGTTTATCCGCAATTACGGTTACACCAATGATACCCTGGATGGTCGCGTTTCAGAAGTATGGTTTAACGATACCCTTAAACTCGAATACACTTCCCGCATGGGCAATTACGAGGGCCCTTACCGTGCGTTTTATCCAAACGGAAACCCCGAGATACTGCAACATTTCACCAATGACAAAAAAACAGGCAAATGGTCTGAATATTATTATAACGGGCAGCTTAGCCGCGAAGGAGAATACAATAACGAAGGAAATCTTGTGGGCTCAATTCGCTCATACGATCGTAACGGCAAGCTGATGGCCGACGAGTCGGACTACGAAAACGACAAATTGACAGGATATTATACCCGTTATTTCCCGGAGGGAAATGTTCAGATCAGGCGATATTACCGGAACGATTCGTTACGCAATTCCGAATCGTTCGACGCTTCAGGGAAATTGCTTTACCAGTCCGAAGCCAATGGTGATTCGCTTTATATTAAAACCTATTATGCCGATGGAGTGCTTATGGAAGAAGGCTGGCTGGTACATGGTAAAAACCAGGGCTGCTGGAAAAAATACAATCCGCTGGGCATACTGTCCGAGGAGCGAAACTACCTGGCAGGCATACAGACGGGACATCAGTATTTTTATTTTCCCAGCGGTCAGGTCAGTAAAGTTTACGACAGCGACAGCAGCTATATGATGGGTTTTTATAAAGAGTACTATCCCAGCGGGCAACTGCAGATAACGGGTACTTACTGCAAGGAAGGTCCCGACGGAGCGTGGACTTCCTACTATGAAAATGATACAGTTTATGCCCGGTCGTTTTATATTAAAGGAACGCCACGGGGTCGTGCCATATATTATCATTACGATGGTCGCATTCATTTTGAGGAGTTTTATAACGAGGAAGGCGATATTGTGCGGACAGTAATATACGACAATACAGGCCATATCGAAAGCGACTGGCAATATGCCTATGGTACGCACCGTTTCATCAGCTATTACCCCAACGGCAAAATCAAATCTGTGACTAACCTGAGCGACAATGTAAAGCATGGCCTGCAGGAAACTTATTATCCCAACGGGCAACTTGCCACCCGGTTGGATTATTTGCACGGAGCACCAAACGGAACTTATACCCGATACGATTACAAAGGCAACATAGAAGCTAGTTATACATACCTGTTGGGGAAACTTAACGGCGACTTTCGCACCTTGACCAATGGTTCACTGGATTATCATGCCAGGTATGAGAACGATCTGAACCAGGGAAAGATATACAGTTATCATTATAACGGAAAGCTCGCACGGGAGCTTGATTTAGTGGATGACGACCGCCATGGCTTTTCCGATTATTATTGTGCCGACGGAAATTTCATGTACCGGATTCGCTATGCATATGGTTCCATCAAGGGGTATACCTATAAAAATCAGGATGGGAAGTTTGTCCCTGAAATACCGGTGAATAAGGAAACAAAACAGATTGTTACTTACTATCCGAATGGCAAGGTGTCGGCTAACATATCCCTGAAAAACGGACTATATCATGGTCGTCTTACTACCTATTATAATACCGGAAAAATTCAGTACGAATCAGATTTCATGAATGATGATAACCATGGTATCCACAAAGAGTATTTTCCCGACGGAAGACTCAGGGAGGAACTTAACTATTTGTATGACGAACGTCACGGACCCTACACACTTTATGATGCAGTGGGATCAGTATTGCTGAAAGGTAATTATCTCGATCATGCAAGACATGGGGAATGGATTGTATGTGACAGCAATGGAAAAGTAACCGAAAAGTTATATTATGATCATGGCGAATTATTTGAAATTGTTCAGCAATAGGTTTTTTCTGCTTTCTTTAACCTTATTATTTTGGAGTTCGTTGTTCTGCCAGGCAGGTTTGGATCCTGAGAAGGAGCTGGATGAATGGCAGAAAAAATACCCCGAAAACTCCATGATATCCGTTGCCCGGAATTTGGAGGTGAAAATTGATCTGGTGAACAATCACCCGGAAATTTCCTTTGCCGAATACCGCGAAATGCTCGTACTTATTGATAACGCTGCATTCCTTGCAGATTCAAGGGAATACTTCAACAATCATTTCACGCTGAAAAAACTTGAAGCTTATAGTCTTGTTCCGGAGCAGGGAAAGTACAAAAAGATTGAGGTTGGAAATTTTACCCGAAAGGCAGAGATAGACAATAGTGTATATTTCGACGACCAGTATGTTTACAACTACACCTTCCCTTCGGTGCGTAAGGGAGCCAGACTGATAACCCGTTCACTGGCAACCACAGACTATGTTTATGTTCCGGTTGTATTTGTGTTTGGCGGATCGGTTCCGGGTGAAAATATGTCGCTGACCATTTCGCATCCGGCAGAAGTGAGCATTGTCTTTAAGCTTTTTGGAACGGATACTGCAATGGTCGATTACAGCAGAACCCTTAAAGGGAAACAGATTATCCACACCTGGAAAGCTGATAATCCCAGGTACTACGAGTTTGATGATAAAGCTCCCGATTTCAGGTACGTTGTTCCGCACATAGTGGTGCAACTGGCACAATATAACAATGGATCCGAAAACATAGCCGTTATTGGTTCGCTTAAAGATTTGCATACCTATAATTATTCGCACATCACTAAAATATCTTCAGAAAATGCGTCAGCGGTTTCGGCACTTGCCGACAGCCTTGCACGGGATTGCACAACCGAAGCGGAAAAAGTCAGGAGGATTTTCCGATGGGTTCAGCAGCATATTAAATATGTTGCCATTGAGGACGGCGACAATGGTTATGTACCCAGTGATGCTTCTCTTGTTTTGCAGCGCAGGTATGGCGATTGCAAAGGGAAAACCAATCTGCTGGTTAGTATGATGCGGTCACAGGGGATAAAGGCCAGCTATGCCTGGATAGGCACAAGAGCCCGGCCCTATAAGTATTCTGTCTTCCCTTCGGTGGTTAACAGCGATCATATGATTGCTGTATGGTGGAATTATGAAACACCGGTGATTCTCGATGGCACAACCTTCAGTCACCGAATGGAAGACATACCTACATTTATTCAGGGAAAGGAGTGTCTGATCGAAAAAGGACCAAACGATTTTGTGGTATATACAATTCCCGTTGCGCCACCTGAGAACAATGCCATAATCGATTCGCTTATTCTGCAGGTTAGAGGGGATACTTTAACCGGACAGGGAATAATCACCTTTTACGGCGAAAGTAAGGCCGATATGCTGGCATTGTTTACCGGCAAGGATACCTCTAAGTACAGGGATCTGCTGCAGGCACAATTGCCCAAGGCCAGTAACAAGCATATGATCAGAAAGGTTTCAGTGTCAGATGTAAACAATACCGATGCCCCTTTTGTAATCAGGTATGATTTTGTGTTACCCGATTACCTTACAAGAGCAAACGGCAACCTTTATATTTGCATGAATCTCAACAGGTATGTGCAGTACCTGATGCCAAACCCCGACAGGTGGATGCCACTTGAGGCTGCTATGAAAGCCGATTACAGGTTGGTTTGCAAAATGCGTGTTCCCCAAGGTTTCCGTATAAAAAATATACCCGAAAATTCAGGCGGAGACCGGCCGTTCTTCCGTTTTGCTGATGAATATGAGGTTAACGGAGAAAATATTGAGCTGAAGTCGTCTGCTACTGTTGATTTTCAGGTATTAAGCGGGGATCAACTGACATCCTTTCGCGAAATGCTATTACAATTGAATCGAAATTATTCACAATCAATCTCTCTGGAAAAAAAATCCTAACCATGAAGTATATTATCATTCCGGTACTGGTTTTATTTGCTTCGGGCCTATATGCGCAGCAAATCAGTTATGCTGACTATAACTGGAATACCTTTCCGCAACTGGCGGTTCCAGATTCTGTCACCTCCTTAAACGGAGCGCTGATAACCCTGGAGCGCAGAATCACCGAAGTTTATTTGAATAACGACAATATTTTTGAGGAACTCAGTATTCTGCACCGGAAAATTAAGGTTGAAACGCATGATGCGATCAACCGCTACAATAAAATTTATGTACCGGTAGGTAGTGTCATTGAGGTTATGGACATTGAAGCACGGTTTATTTCACCTGACGGAAAAGTTACCGAGGTGCCCAAAAGCAGTATTCGCGAAATTGAGAACCTCGAAAACAGGGGCAATTTTCAAACCTTTGCCATTGAAGGCGCAGAATTGGGAGGCGAAATAGAATTTTATTATAAACTTCGCACAAAATTCGATCCGTATGGTACGGTGGTCATGCAGGGCAACGATCCAAGGGTGAATGTTGAAGTAATTTTCGCATTTCCGCCAAAGCTGGCCTTTATGTTTAAATCATACAATGGATTTGCTGACTTTGTTGCATCTCAGGATTCTGTTTTGGGACTTAGTTTTCTGAAAGCCTCTGTTGATGATATACCTGGAGTTGCCGAAGAAATCTATGCCACTTATGATGCCAATATAATGCGGTATGAGTATACGCTTACCCATAACCATTACAGTGGCGCGTTAAGAGTTTATTCGTTCAGCAAAATTGCTGCAAACCTATATAATAACGTATATCAGTTTAATAAACAAGAAGTTGCAGCTGCCAGAGCTGCCTTAAAGGATTTGCATCTGAGCGGGTTACCTGCTGAGGCACAGGTCAGGAAGGTGGAAGACTGGATAAAAACTGAGATTGCCATATCGGAAGACTTACCGGGTACTCCATCGGTAGATGAGATGATCAGACTCAGGCACACGACTAAATATGGCATTACCCGGTTGCTGGTATCATTGCTGAATCAGCTTGGGGTGAATTTTGAGCTGGTGCTTACCTGCGACCAGTCGGCCCGGCGTTTTGACCCCGATTTTGACGGGTGGAATTTTCTTGACGACTACCTGATCTATTTCCCCGGTTTTGACAAGGTGATTGTACCGGTTAGTCCTGCCCACCGTTTGGGCATGATACCTTCGGTTTATCAGCAATCCTATGCACTGTTTTTACATCCCATAGCATACAATGATGATCTAAAAACCCTGGGTTACGAGGTAAGGCAACTACCCGCCGATCATTACCTGAACAATTGTGATACCCTGATGATTCATCTGAAGTTAAATGCAACAGAGATGAATATCGAAGCAGACATTCATCGCGTGTTTACCGGTGAACTGGCCTCAAGTTTTCAGTCGTTCTGGAATCTGGCCAACAAGCAGCAACAGGACGAAATGGTGAATAATTTATTTACCATGGCAAACCAGGGCACAACCATAAGGTCCTATTCAGTAACCCATGCTTCGCCATTCGACATTGCCATTCGTCCGTTGATATGGGATATCAGGCTGACTGCCAATTCGCTGGTTGAGCAAGCCGGTGAAGATATCATTATAAAAATTGGTGAATCCATTGGTGAACAAACAGCATTATACCAGCCCACGCAAAGAGTTTTACCGGTATACACCGGTGCAATACATGGTTATTACCGCGAAATTACCTTTGAAATACCACAGGGTTACAAAGTGTCCAACCTCGATGTGCTGAATACAAAGGTAGAGATGCACAATGACAATCGCGTGAGTTGTTGTTTTATTTCGGGCTATACCTTAACCGGAAATGTGCTGAAAGTGCATTCCACTGAATATTATTCCGAACTGACCTATCCGTTGGAGCGCTTTGAGGATTTCCGCAAGGTTGTCAATGCAGCAGCCGATTTTAACAAGAAAACCATATTGCTTACCAGACAATAATAAAGGCACTATTTCACAACAACAGTTGTTTTGCCCTCTCCAATTCCTTTACCGGACACGCCGATTATTATGTCTCCTTTTTTGGCAAAAGGTCTCACAATTACCATGGCTTTTCCGCGGTAGGTGGCGATATTGGTTTTTCCAAAGCTTTTCATATCGTACGGACAGGCATTGCCGCTGCCGGCAAGTTCGCCGTTTCCACTGATGGTTATACTCACCGGTAAGGCCACATCATTTACCAGCTGACCGGTTTCGTCTGTTATTTCAATGGCTATGTAGGCGAGATCATTTCGATCGGGCCTTATTTCCTGGCGGTCGGCTGTTAATTTTATGGAAGCGGGTTTTCCTGAAGTTTTCAACACCTTTGTGGCTATTTCTTCGCCCTGTTTATAGGCCACGGCTTTCAGTTCCCCCGGCTCGTAGGACACGTCAAAAACAGCTGTAAGCTTGGTTTCAGGCGATACCTTACTACTGCCGATTTCCCGGTTATTCAGCAGGAGTTTCACCTCATCACCGGTGGTGTACACCGAAACCTGCAACGTCTTGCCTTCATTACCTGCCCAGTTCCAGCTGGGATATTCGTCGGGCCAGCCCCAGTAACTGACTTTTTCGGTTTTCCCTTCGGGAACGGGTGAATGTACGTTCATTTCCAGCTTGCTGTTATCCCACAGTATGTCGCGGTATAACATCTGTGGTTTTTTATCTCCCAGTATGTCGATATCGCCACACCAGGCGTTGAACCAGGGCCATGGCATGGCAAATACGTCCTGTTCGTCTGCTGAAAGATACCGGGTGTGGCCAATGCCTGTTTCCCCCAGGTAGTCCATGCCTGTCCACACAAAATCGCCAATTACGTAAGGATGCTTTTCAACCATCTGCCAGTTGCCAAATGCATCTTTGGGAACCGATTCGGTGCCCATCATTATGCGTTGCGGAAACTGACTGTGGTCGCTTTCATAGCGAAGATACTGGTAATTGTAAC
Organism: Bacteroidales bacterium; assembly: GCA_016938095.1. GTDB lineage: Bacteria > Bacteroidota > Bacteroidia > Bacteroidales > UBA10428 > UBA5072. Next base: position 2,972 of record JAFGVG010000180.1, on the reverse strand, counting down.
CACCAACCGTTAACAGTTCAAATGCGCCTGCAGTGGCCTCCCAGGGAGTTCCCGGATTGTCCCAGAATTCGCAGATGGCATTGGTGAAAGGCCTTGTGGTATCCAGCGTTTTAATGAATGAAATAAGCTGTGTGGCAATTCTTATACCGCTGGTGTCAGCCCTTTCATTAATTTCATTGCCAATGCTCCACATGATAATGCTGGGATGATTACGATCGCGCATGATCATAGCCTCTACGTCTTGTTGCCACCATTGTTTGAAAAACCGGTGATAGTCCTGCTGATTTTTCGGCCGCTCCCACATATCAAAGGTTTCGTCAATCACCAGCATACCCAGCCGGTCGCATGCGTTTAAAAAGGCCTCTGAAGGCGGGTTGTGACTGGTGCGTATAGCGTTGAAACCATTTTCTTTCATCAGCTGCACGCGTCTTTCCTCTGCTCTTTCGAATGCGGCAGCACCCAATAAGCCATTGTCGTGGTGCATACATCCGCCCTTCAACTCAAGGGGCTCCCCGTTGAGCATAAACCCTTTTTCGGCGGATACCTCAATTTCCCTGATGCCAAATAACTGAATATATTCATCAACCGTCTTTCCGTCGCTTTCAATACTTACTTCGGCCTGGTACATTTCAGGGGTAGCGGGCGACCATAAGGCAGGATTGCTGACCAATACCTGTCCCCTGAAAATTGCTTTTTCACCTGTCTGCAATGTCAGTTCACCCTCGGTAAATCCGGCTTCGGTTGAGGAAGGCGACTTAATACTGATCTTTACACGTGCGGCTGCATTATGAGGGTTATCGTTTTTGAGGCTGACACTTATATTCACCTTTGCCTGGTCGGGTTTTATCTCAGGTGTGGTGACAAATACGCCCCATTCGGGAATATGCAACGGATCGGTAACAATCAGATGTACATTTCGGTATATGCCCGATCCGGAGTACCAGCGACTGTTTCGTCCTGTATTGCTAACCCGCAGGGCAATAATATTTTCCTGCCCGGTTTCGTTCAGGTAGGGTGTGATATCAACATAAAAAGGTGTATAGCCATAAGTATGCGATCCGGCTTCATGCCCGTTAATCCATACCGTGGTTTCCATGTAAACACCGTCAAACTTCAGGAAAACCTTTTTCGACGAATCACCCGGTTCCATTGTAAAATGCTTCCTGTACCATGCAGTGCCACCCATAACGTAACCGGTGGAAGTATTACCCGGACTTTTTATGGAAAAAGGTCCGACCTGTCCTTCATTTTCTTCGCCTGGCAAAGCTTCAATGCTCCAGTCGTGCGGAAGGTCAACCGTTCTCCATTCAGTATCGTCGGCTGACGGATCTTCGGCAGCAGCCGGAAGGCTGTCATTAACGAACTTCCAGTTATCGTTAAAAAGCCTGTTGCGCGTATTCATGTCAAAACTGTCTTTCCCCTGGCATGCGGTTAACAAAAAAACCACAAAAATGGCCAACGGAGCAAGCGCGTTAAACAAATGTTTTCTCATGGCGGTATTATTTTATCATTAAATAGCCCAGTAATCTGTCAAATCCCTGCCGGTCATGAAAATAAACCAGCAGGGTGTAGTCGTTTTCGGTTTCGTAAAAACTTCCCTCCTGTTCGTACTCGTTCAACTGTCCGCTATTGGGATCTTCCATAAAAAAGCAGTAATCGTAAAGGCCCTGCTTTAAGAGCAGGGTGCATTCGAAATGCCCGTTGGTTGAATTATAGCGCATCAGGTTATTCTCATTTGCTTCCCAGTTGCAGAATCCGCCTGTTACATAAACCATCTCTCCCGAGTATAGGGGTGGCAGGTCCAGACAAAAATGCACATAAACATAGTCTGCTTCGGTGTGTTTGTCGATGGCCTTCTCTTTTTCAATAAAAAAGCTTCCATTCAAATCGGCTCTGCTGAAATAGGGCCTATTACTCCTGCTTTCATCGGGGTGCATGTAAACATGGTATGCTGTGTTGATGAAGTCAATGCGTGCTACATTTTCCGTTTGGTAGCGCATATTCTTCAGATCCACACTCCGAAACTCATTTCCACCCATAAAAAGGCCTGTCCCGGGATCGGAATAATCCAATTTCCCTGGTGAAATAGCAAACGGACGCGTTATAACGTGCGTTTTGTCGGGCCTGTTATTTTGCAGCAAAGAAACCACCACTTCGCTGTTTGGATCGCGAATGGTAAAGTCGTCGTGTAATATGCTGAATTTTAGCTGTTGCGCAACATCCCTAAGGACAGTCTGGGAGGGTTGTTCTACATTGGCTTCTACCTGCACTGTTTTTTCGGTAACATAAAACTTTTGTACCAGAACAGCCCTTTCGGGGTCGGCCTGGTCATACACTACAATGGCATAATTGCCGCTGATAAGCGGTGTGCAGTTTTCTTCAGGAAAAACAAGGCGGTAATGGGTATAATGGCCCGAAGTGTTGAACGAGCCGGTAACTTCGGTAATCCTTCCGTCGCCAAATCCTTCAAGGTAATCCTGGGGCGAAAGTGGCGTTCTTTTCCATTGCCAGTCACAATGAACAAGCCTGTATCCAAAATTTCTCCGTTCATCGGAAAGATCATCAAAGCGGAGTTCCAACTGCTGATCGGTTCCCACGTCAATTATGGGCAGTGATAACTCCCACTGGTCGCTCCGGATCAGTACCGTATGGATTCGGGGGTCCAAAACTCCGTTGGCAATAAAATCACTTGCGGCAAGTGTGAAAATTGAACCAAAGCTATTTAGGATTGTTACCGCAATAACAATACGAAAACAAAAGGTGTTGACAACGGTAAAGAACATCTGAATAATGAATATGCCTTATAATTAGCGTTTGTCAATAAGTTGGTAAAATGTCTATCTGGTCATGTGTCTGTTCAGAGAGTTCCATTTGCAAGGCTTGCACAGTCCGAAAATGCGGAGTTTACTATTCGTAAATGAGCAATTTTCGGACAAGCGTAACGCAGCAAATGGGACTTTATGGACAGACAC
>JAFGVG010000179.1 GCA_016938095.1 Bacteroidales bacterium | reverse complement strand
TTTGATGGTTTTGCCATCGGGGCTTTTACCTATTAATTCCGGTGCTTTATTTCCAATTCCAATACCAAGTTGTTGGGCATATAGTCCTGCTGTTCCCAGGAATAGGATGAGGGTAATAATTGCTAGCTTCTTCATAATCGTCTATTCTTTTTTTTAATTGTCTAAAAATATAAAAATACTCTAAATTCCAAATCTTTTACGTTGCCAATATCCAGCAGAACGTGCTTTAAACAAAGAGGGTGCCAATTCGTAAAAAAAGAAAAATGAAATTTATATGGTTTTATTCTCTCAGTATATGCCCTCAGTATTTTTTTCCAGGCATAACAATTTGTCAATTAGAAAATATTTATCAGCCTTGCATGAATGGTAACACAGGTTGCAACAATATTGGTTTCTATAATTTTAATATGTGCTTACTTGTTGCCGAAGTTTATTAAGCAACTAAATTATGCTTTCCTCCGCAATAGGTAAAACAGATTATATTGGCTTGTCGTTGGATGATATGTGAGCGATATTTCAAAGAGTAGCATTTGTTGTTATACTTTTTTACAGACAAATCTGTCCAATCTGATGTTTTTAAGCAAGTTAATATATAAAATAGTATTATTCTGCAATTTGTAATCACAGAATAAATTTTAGGCAGATTCAATTCACCGATCCCGGTGCGACCGGAAATAAAAAAACAAGGAAGATAATTTCATCCTTGTTTGACTGCAATAAAAACAAAATAAATCAAAGCGATTTAGAAATTGGTTTGAAATTAGTAAAAAAATCAAAACAGTCTCTTAAACGCTTATACCAAATCTTTTAATATCCAGCCGCAGTGCCGAGACCTTTTACAAATTCCGATTGACGGTAAACGTGTCCGTTTTCACCCCTCCTGCATTGCCACCGTACGGATGAGGACGGGGCCGAAGAGCCCGGAGGGCAGCGGTTTGTCGTCCTTTGTCCAGTGATGCCAGGTGGTGAAGGTGTAACGTCCTGTGGGGCTGGGTTTTCCGTCTTTGACCCACTGCGGTATCTCTTTCAGGCGGATGCCTTCCCACTGAAGGTCGTCGGGTTGCTGCTCATCGCCTATTAGTCGGTTGGGCCAGAGGTTGGTAACGCTGATTTGCAGCGTGTTGTTACCCTGCTTCAGGATATCGGTTACGTCTAAGCGGTAGGGCGGCTTCCACAACAAAGGTAACTGTTTGCCGTTAAGCGTTACCTCGGCGAAGTTCTTCAGGTAGCCGAGGTCGAGGATGAGGCGCTGCGAAGCATCGCGTGTGGCATTCCAGTCGAAAGATTTATCGTAAACGGCTGTACCTGAGAAGTATTTGACTCCCGCAATTGGATGTTTCGTCCATGAAATGAGTTTGTTGAGCGTAACTTTTTCGGGCGCCCCCCATCCGGCCGGGAAGGACAGCGTCCATTCGCCGGTGATTTCAACCGGTTTAGGCACGGCGCTCGATTTTAGTGTATCCTTCTTGCCTGATTTCCAAACGGCTTCGAAAACCCCCGGACGCCATGCGCCGAAAACAACCTTCCCGTCGGGCTTGGTTGCGACGTCCCACAGCGGTACGGGTATTTCCTCTTCGGGTTCGGGTGGCAGCAGCAACCGTCCGTTGTCGGCGACACGCGCCAGGCCTTTCACTCCGTCAACAGAATACTCCACCCGCAGTTGCTTCGGCAGACCGGGTGCGGCGTCTTTGCCGCCGTTGAGTTCTTTGCCGACTTTCTCATTGAGAACGCCTTTCTGCACTAATGCGCTGAGGTTCCTGGTTATGTCGGTCAGTTGCTGCACAGGCTCAACCTCCGGAACGTTAGCGGTTACCCCGTAGTAGGCATGTTTGACGACAGCCCCTTCGGGCAGTTTGATGCTCTGGTTTTCTTTCACCTCGTCGGTTTTCGTAATACCTGATAAAGTGTATATTATCCGTAGGTTTTTAATTGTACCGTAACAGGGGTCGCTGCCCATCTCACTATTGTTGGCGCGGATGACGTTCTTGCCTTCGGCAACGGCTGTCTCCACGCGGGCGGTTACGTCGAAACACTTATCAAAGCCCTCTTCGGCGAAGAATCCGTATTCTGCTTTCAGGATTTTTAACTCAGGATGATGTTCAGAAAGGTCTATTTCGGCCTGAAAACCAAGGTTTACGAGATGCTCTTCGGGGGCGGGCTTGCGGAAGACCACAAAGACTGAGCCGGAGGGGTCGAAGCGCAGCGGGACCGTTGTCAGGCCGTCTTTCTCGTTGTAAACTGCTGCCGTTTCGATAGCGCCGCTTTCGGGGTGCCACAGTTCGGGCGCCATACAGGAAACGCGGAAAGTACACTCCACATCGCAGCCGCGAAGCGTGGGCGTGCAAACGAAGTAAACATCTGCGCCATCGATATTGCGGTGAATATATTTAAGCGAGGCGGATGGATCGCCTGAAGCGAAGTCTGGTTTAACCAGATCTTTTATAGCTTGTTCAGGTGTCTTATCGGTAATGAGTTTCGCCCATACGCGGTCGAGAGAGGCTTTCAGCTTACGGTCGCTTTCGGGATAATTTTTCAGTCCGGGAGCATGACCGGGTTTCTGTTGCGCGACTATTTTTGCGCCCGCGGAAGCCAAGCGGTCAATGGTTTCCAGTATTTCGGGCGACATTGTTTCGTCTTTCGGCAAAACGAGCATCCGGTATTTCATCCCCGAAGGAAGGGTTAATAATCCGTCCTTCACTTTCAGCATTTTAAGCGCTTTTGTGTCGCATCCGTCGTAGTCGTACCCGGCGGGGAGGGGTGCGTTACGCAGTTCGTTGGGAGCTCCCTCGCCGCTGTAGAACAGCACATCGGCGACGAAATGCCCTTCCTGGAGCATGAACTGCACGCGCGCCTGGTAACGCAGCCAGTCTTTCGCCTGCTTCCACCATGTTAGCGTGCGCTCAAAATGCGTCCCCCATTGGCCCATCGTCATACCCGGGTAGTACGTTGGGGTCACCCACGGCTGATGCGCATAGCGGTGGTATATCATGCGGTTGATGCCACCACAGTATGCCGCATCGCCCTGGGCCTTAATAGAGTATGCATCCTTCAACCACTTGCCGCCGTCGGGTGCTGCCGTAAAAGCCTCTGCCCCTACGAATTTTTTGCCGTAAATATGCGCTATTGACGCCGGTAACTTCGAGTTGCCGATGTCAACGCTGTGCCCGCTATTCTGCCAGAATTCGCCCATCGGGATGTCGCAGAAACTGCCGTACTGAATATCGTCGGACGGGCTGTTGCCGTAGGGTTCCAAGGAATAGAGTAATCCGGCTTCATGCGCCAGTTCGCCAAAGTACAGCGAATAGTTTTCGGCGAACATATCAGCTATCACGCGGCGGAAATCCCAGAGGAAGCGTTCGGTCAGTTCGGGCGACCCTACTACAACCCCATTCAGCACAGGGAGGTATTTTGTTATCGAATAGCCAGTCCGCCTTTGGAACTCTTTCTCGAAGCCCTGCGTCCAGTTTTGCGTCCCCACTTCGTAACTATCTATCAATACGTTGTTTAAGCCGGTCTTGCCGTTGATATTTGCCGCGCCGATGGCGTTGAGGACTTTAGCCACATGCCCGTCCCAGTGGGCCTTGAGGGCTTCACTGCTCAGTTTGTCGCACTCCAAGCCGGTGCCTTCTTCCGGCGCGGGGTGATTGTTCCTGCCATTGCTGGTGTAGCCGATACGAAGGATGGTCCAGTCGCCCGCCGGCGCATCCCATCCTTTAGGATTATCGCCTGATAAGAAATTAGTTATATCAACAATTGCATCGGGATTGACCGTTTGTTTTTCCGTCAGTTTCAGCGGGTCGTCGAAATGTGCCATTCCGCGGTTGATGAAAATCTTGTCGTTAAGCTTTTCTATGGTAGGATTTTTGCCGTTTTTCTCGGGCGTTGGGAAGGCCAGGATAGCAATGTCGCGGTAGAAGCCCTTGTTGGTTTTGGGCTGCTGCGGCGCTTGCAGCACCTTGTCCGCGCCGTGAACCTGAATCTCGCTTGTAACGACGATTTTCATGCTGTGTTCGGGGGTGTTCCACGGCCCGCCACTGCTCGACCAGCCGCCGCAATTGTGCAGGCATATCTCCAGCCCGAGCCGCGCCGCTTCTTCCGATGCAAAGCGTACCATTTCAATCCATTCGGGGCTGTTGAACATCACCTCGCCGTGAGGTATGTCTTCTGCGGCATTGAATATCTGTGCGCCGCCGATGCCCGCCTCGGCCATTGCCTCAAGGTCGGCGGTGATGCCTTCCTTCGAGATGTTGCCATTCATCCAGTGCCACCAAGTGTGTGGCTTAGCCGATGCCGGAGGGTTGACAAAACCCTGCTCCATCTCGGCTTGGGAGATTTGAAGTACCGCTGTGACCGGTTCCTGCTTTGTGGTGCAGGAAAAAGCAGTTAACATTGCCGTTACTGCTACTGCTGTTAAATGATGAAATTTTGCTTTCATAATGATGGTATATTTAACATTAGATTCAGTAAAAATTAAAAGAGGCTGTCCAAAAAGAAACAAATGGAAGTCCTGACGGACTAAGAGGATAAGGAATGGTGAATTGTTTTTATCGAGATGAAATCAATAACTTAATAATTATCAGATAAATAAGCCTTAGACTTTACATGTCAATAGAATAACCATTCATCTCAAACTACTTTTCTCCGTAGGCGATTCACCTTTTTGGACAGCCTCTTGTTTTTTTCGTTTTATAATATTTTTACTTCACTAACGTTCCCCAAAAACTGATTTCGGCAAGCAAAATACGTGGGGGCTGGGTCGGATTGAAGTTTTCAAGGCTTCTAAACCGGATATACCTTACCATTGCATCGGGATCAACCCCGGCCCCTGGCACGAATTCAAAATCTAACCCTCTGTCGGATAGTGCTATGTCTTCCGAAGTAGGGGCTTCCCAGGGATCTTTAATCCCGTTTCCTGACGGTTGCACACATTCGAATTTGCCCAAAAGCGTCCAGCTATCGTCCAGGCTGCCATCCGGGTTTGGGTTTAATGAGCCGTATATTTCAAATATTCTCGGATGCCCTTTGCTCCAACGGTCGTCATTATTGTTACGCGGCCACAGCTTCATCTTACTCAGCTTTACCATTAAACCTAAATCCCATGTAAACGTACAAGGCAGGGTTACAGGATTTTCCGAGTGCATGAAATTGGTTGTGTTTCCGTCCCAAAAATTTGTTAGGGGAAAACTATTGTTCATTCCCATATCCCCCGGCAGCATATTGGAAGCCCAAGTAGTTTTGGGAACCTCTACTTCCGGGTCAATCATTGTTTGAACCGTAGTTGCCTGAAATACATCTATTGCCAGCGAGTCGGGTTTATACGTAGTGCTGTAAGACAAGGGCTCGTCGATGTCGAAGTATGGAAGCAGCGTTTCGGTATCCGATGGCCCGGCATCCAGGCTTTGACTGGCGCCATTTGTATCAGTCCAGTTCACATGAATGCCTACTTCAGAACTTTCTGCTGTTCCCCAGTTCAGTTTAAGATCTTGTCCGTCGTAATATGTACTCTTCAATAAACGGTTTGCCAGCATGCCCCTGTAATTATCGCCATACACCGTACCCAACACTTCAACAGGAATCGACTTATTCCCTTCATCGTCATAAGTGTGAATCATAAATGAATAGGTGTTTTCAGCAATCGAGGCAATAATATAATTGACAGTGTCTATGTCTGCAGCTACAGATAATTCAACCGAGTCGGTGTAATTATTCCAGAATATTCTTGCTTTCTGGACCCTGGGATCGGTACCTCTCAACCACGATATTTTGATACGATTATCACCGGGATATGCAATTGGATCTTGTGCTGGTCCCGGGTATATCAATCCGTTGGGAACAATATATTTCTCGTAAATATCCGTCTGGCTATCACATGAAGAGAATCCCAAAATGACGCCAATAAGAATGACAAATATTATATTCTTCATCATAAATAATTTTTAATAATGTAATTTTTAATCAAGTAATTCTCCCCAGAAACTCAATTCCAAAATATGAACAGTTGAAAATGATGCATTGGCATAGGTAGATATGGTTCTGAACCTGATATACCTGACAGGAGTATAAGGGTTCGGGGCAAAATCGCTCACGCCAAATTCAAATTCAATACCTTCATTTGCAAAAGCAATGTCTTCCGCGGTAATTTGGGTTCCGGAGCCGGACGGTTTCAGACTCTCAAATCGTCCGAGTGGTATCCAACTGTCGTCCATCTCTCCGGTTGGATTGGGCGAATTAGAGCCCCATATTTCAAATACCTTAGCATGTCCCCTCTTCCATCTGTCGTCTGCATGCTTGCGAGGCCAATATTTTAAACGGCTTAATTTGACGGATCTTCCCAAGTCCCATGTTAGGTTATGAGGAAGCATTTGGGTTTCCATACCATGAAATCCATCCTGATCGTAATTTTCATCCCAAATTCTTGTTATTGGATAACCAGAGTTAACCGGAGGTATATCGCCGGGAAGGGTATAATCTTTCCAGGTGCTTTTAGGGATAAACTCTTCAAACCACGGTGTCACCTTCGCTGTTATGGTATCGGATAAATTACCCCATCTATCCCGAATATACATCGCAAATTCCTGTTCTACGGGATCTAATCCATCAATACCGCGATACGTGAAAGTTCCTTTGGGGGTGGAGGTATAATAGGTAATTAACTCACTCATATAACCCAAATTCGCTGTATCTGCCATCAATACGATTGCCAGGTTTGCTTTTTCTGGATTTTCGAAATCGATAGCTACTCCTCCGAAAGTTTCCCTGAACTTTTTGGTTGCCAGTTGCACAGGCGCTGTCGTTGGGTTGATTTGCACGACAAGAGGTTCTGAGGCTTTTTCGTTTTTTCCTACGGAATATAGTTTAACATCATAAATATCCGGGGTGCCGAACCCATCTAAAACTAAGGAATCTTTTACATACGACGATTTTGTTTCGCGTACCACACCCGGTTTTATTTCATATTCGGCCCGTACATAAAGCAGGTTCTTATCTAAAGGTAATGTATATCTCAATACTGCCCCTCCCGGTTTGTTGTCTACGGTTACATCTGTTACCTGACCTGGAGCAGGTGCAGAATCGTCAATAAAATCAATACGGCCCTCTTCCTCGCAACTAATCCCGATAGTCGACATTAGTAAAATAATGATATATATAATTCTCTTTTTCATGATGTAATATTTTAATTGTTACCATCCAATATTTTGTACTAAGTTGGGATTCGTTTCAATATCGCTGGTCCTGATAGGCCAGAAATAATCACGAATGCCGAACTTCTGTTCTAACAAAAGTTGCGGTTGGTACATCATCCGATTAACTTCTTCTTCTGTTCCATCAATAGTGGATACCATCATGTTCCATCCTTGCAGGGGGGTATGGTACTCAGTTGGGGCAGTTTTCCACCGGCGTATATCCCAGAACCGTTGTCCTTCGAATGAAAGCTCAATCAAGCGTTCCTTTTGTACAATCTCACGCATACCAGCCTGGGTATTATACTTTTGGTTGTTGGTATATGTATCCCACGATTCCTTCACTCCTTTTAAACCGGCGCGGGCGCGAACAAGGTCGATATAGTGGAACAGTTCGGCACTATTGGCCCCGTTAGGACCTTCGGCCTCGTTTATTGCTTCGGCATATAAAAGGTATAGATCGCTTAACCGCATGACAGGCCATGCATAAGTTGGTGAAGAAATACTGTTAATCGCGTTAAGTTGGGCTTCATAAGGAATGAATTTTTTAGGAATATAGCCTGTCCAGAGACCCTGTCCTTCGGTACCATCTGTTTCACCTATTTTAAATCCAAGATATCTCAACGATGAGGCGTCCTTATCATTATATTGACCTGCACCGAACCATACACCACCATCGAATCCTACCCATGCATAAAAACGGGGTTCACGGTCGAAATGCATATCCACAGTGGTCCTTCCCTGCCGAATATAAAACCTGTCCTTTGCCTGTGCGGTTCTTAAATTATATTTATCTCCAATGTTCCGAGTCTTATCTTCTTCAAGCGGTACTCCGTTCGCAGTATAAAACATCTCAGCAATTTTGATCGGCATACCCAACCATTTACAAATGTCATTACTATTGATATAACTCGGGTTCAACTTAGGCATTGATGCATGTATCATTCCCCCACTGGAAGGAATTGAAATCATTTGCGTGTTTGCCCAGATAATTTCACTGTTCGAACGCAGGTTAAAAGCATTCCTAAGGGTTACATTCAGTACGGTTGTATCGTTGAACCTGCCGGCTGCATCATCATACGTATATAGCATGATCCCCGCTTCCTGGCAAATATCAATGGCTGCTTTGCATGCGGCTATTGCCGAATCCCATTTTTCGGGTATGTATGTTGCGTTGAACAACGGGGTGCCGTCATGATTCGTCAATGTTGCCTGATCGTTATTACCGTTGAACAAAGGGCTTGCAGCTGTTACCAGCACTTTTGCCTTCAGCGAAAGGGCAATGGGTTTGGTAATGCGCCCATAATCGCTTGCCGGATCGAGCACAATCGTGGGAAGCATGTCGCCTTCGCAGGCTTCGTCCAGTAATTGCACAATATAATCGAAACATTCGTCAACCGGTTCGCGTTCTACCTTTACTGAATATACATCTGCATCCACCGGCATATTTTCACGGACCAGGGGTACCGGGCCATACATCTGTACCAGGCTGAAATGGTAATAAGCCTTTAAAACTTTTACCTCGGCAGCCCATTGTTCACGCTCCCAGGCTTGCAAGTCGGGGACCAAATCGACATTTTCCAAAAAAGTATTGCAAACGCGTAACGCCTCATACATATTTGCCCATCTCGGAAGCACCGGGCTGGTAGCATTTTGGTTACCATCGCTTATGTCGAGACCGGCAAGGGAGAAACGGTTGGAAAAATGAGTGGTCCTTCTGGTCCATATATCGTCCCCACCTAATGTGGCAGGGTCGCCCGAGCCTCCATTTTTCGGCATATACGAATAGCAGGTTGACAAATATTTAATGGCTTGCGCTCTCGAATTGAATGCCATATCCAGGGTAGCAACACCGTCGGGGACCACGTCCAACCAATCACTGCAAGCCGTTAAACTCATTATTATTGCAGCAACTAATATAATCTTTATCTTTTTCATGTTACTTATTCTTAGTTAGTTAAAAGAAAGGTTTACTCCAAGGCTAATCACCCTCTGGTTAGGATATCCCAATCCGTTACCGGCCATTTCCACATCCCACATTTTAAATTTACTGAAAAGAAGCAGATTGGTTCCACTGACGTAAAACCTGAGATTTTCCATTCTAATTTTTTCAGTGACTCGTTTGGGTACTGTATAACCAAACTCCATCTGTTTAAGGCGCAGAAAACTGCCATTGCGCATAAACCAGGTACTGGTTGCAATATTATTTGAGTTTAATGTCGTGCTTAACCTTGGCCATAGCGCATACACATTTTGATTTTCTTCAGACCAATAGCTGTCGGCATAGTCCTGGAGAATTTGGGCATCATTAATAAAGGGCGCCGTACTGCTGGCATTAATCCAAAACGATTGTCGGGCCGCCCCCTGGAAAAATACCGAAAAATCAAATCCTTTATATCCCGTTGATACCCCAAATCCATACACAATTTCAGGAACTGTAGGATAGCCTAAAGGGACCCTGTCGGCTTCGGTAATTTTACCGTCGCGGTTTACATCCAGGTATTTGATGTCGCCTCCGCCATATTCTGAAGTACCTATCAATTGCGGTGGCGCACTGGCTGCTTCTTCATCGTCCACAAAAAGCCTTTCGGCAATATACCCGGTTACCTGGCTTAACGACATGCCTACCCTTGAGCGCCAGGGTTCGTTGTATTCCGGTTCTTCATATACATCATACCGGCTGGCTGCATAAGTAAAATTTGCGCGTGCTGATGTCCAAAAAATTTTGTTCCAGCTTTTCTGGTATTCCAACGTCATATCTACACCTTTGCCCGATGCTTCGCCTACATTTGCTCTTGGGGTTGCCGTCAGACCCATTGTATTAGGAATACTTGACCTGGTCATCAGGATATTGTCTCTTTTCTCCGTAAAATACTCGGCAATAATACTCAGTTCGTTCCATAAACCTATTTCGAGGGCAAAATTTTGTTTATACGATTTTTCCCAGGATATATATGGATTGGCATAACGGTTTACAGTGATTCCGTTATATCTCGTATTATATTGTTCTCCAAAAGTAGCTGCCCTTCCGCCATCATCCATATTCACTTCCGAGAGATAAAAGAACCGGTCGTAAGCGCTGCCTATCTGGTCGTTCCCGATTAAACCGTAGGAATAGCGCAGTTTCAGGTTGTTGACAATGGGTTTCATATTTTCCCAGAATTCTTCGTTGGATATGAGCCACGCAGCGCCTACCGACGGGAAAAAGCCGAAACGGTTGTTTTTATCAAAACGTTCGCTTCCGTTATATCCAAAGTTAAATTCGGCAAAATAACGGGAGTCGTACGAATAGGTTGAACGCCCCGACAGACCTAAATTCCTGGAGGGGAGCGACAATTGTAACGAACCTGTGTTGGCGTTTAAAGTCTCCCGCGCCTGGAATACCAATAGATTGCTGATGCTATGTTTCCCGAATTCACGAACATGGTTCAAACTTCCTTCAAAATAAAACGAGGAATTTTGTTCCCTGTCTCCGGACAATTCCGAGTATCCTAAATATTCGGTACCTATGGATGTTTCAATCAATTTGTAATCCCCGGTCAGTCGGTTATAGTTGCTGATTTCATAATAAAACGGATTATATGACCTGTTGACAGCAAATTGCGATAAACGGCTGACATTCAACATACCCCTCGCAGACAGCCCCTGGGTAATGAAAGCCAAATCCTGTTTCAGTTCTACCTGTGCCAATATCTGCGAGCGCGACTTCTCCTTGTACCCGCGGACCATTTGAGCATAGGGATTGGTATAACCGTTGTTATAGTTGCCAAATAAAATATGTTTTGCATACTGGAATTCATCATCAGCGGGGTAATAAGCAGGGAAAAGTACCGGGTTGGAATGCACCATTAAATTGTACATCTCGGTCCCTCCGAGCAAAGGGCCCCTGTAATCTTCGAAGTTAGCGCTCAAACGTAAAATCAATTCTGTAGTTTTGGTTACGTCAATATTTACATTCGAACGCAAATCGTAATTATTAATGGCTATGTTGTTGTTGAAATTATTGCGTTGATCGACTTTCAGGATACCGTTGTCGCGGTTAAACGACCCGGCAACATAATAACGCGCAACCCCGCCGCCGCCACTGACATTCAGGTTAAAACGCTGGTTCATGGTATAGTTTTTAAACAACATTTCTTTCCAGTCGTTTGCGGGATAAATAAGCGGATACTTGCCGGCCTCTGTATTCTCTATCTTTTCCTGCGAATACAAGATGGTACCTAAGGGATCCCGGGTAAGGATCGCTTCGTTATGCATTTTCATGTAGGTTACAGGGTCGGCTATTTTAACGGTTTGCGTGGGAGCTGACAGAGAATTTTCGGCACGGAATGAAATTTTTGCAGGCCCAACCTTTCCCTGTTTAGTTGTCACCAAAATAACTCCATTCGCACCGCGGGCGCCGTATAAGGCAGTTGCGGTAGCATCTTTCAGTATTGAAAAACTTTCAATGTCGTCAGGACGCAGGCGGGCGAGATCGGTTGATGTGAGTTCTACGCCGTCAATTAATATTAATGGGTTGGTATTTGTACCAAAAGTTGTGATACCACGTACAAAGAAATCGGCATTATCCTGTCCGGGTTCACCGCTCCGCTGATAGGCGATTACCCCTGCCATATTACCGGCAAGCGCTGTGGTCAGGTTACTCGAAGGTACTTTTAAATCTTTTGGGTTCACAGTAGAAATGGCGCCGATCACGCTCTCCCTCTTTTGCTTTCCAAAAGCAACCACAGTAACATCTTCAAGTTCCTGGGATGTTTCTTTTAATACTATATCTATCTTTGTTTGATCACCAACATCAATAATCTGGCTTTCCATTCCAATAAATGAAAAAACCAATTTATTGCCCGGACCGACATTAACAAATTCGAATTTTCCATCGACATCTGTAATTACACCGCGCGTTGATCCTTGAATAGTTATCGTAACACCAGGGAGTGGTTTCCCTTCTGCATCTTTGACTGTTCCCCTAACGATATTCTCTTGTTCGGCATCTTTTAAAGGTTTGGAAGGTTTAACAATTTCTGACTTTTTAATTACAACCGTCTGATTAATTACTTCATATGTATAACCAATCGGAACAATGTATTCCTCCAGAAACTCCTCGATTCTAATATTTTTTACATTTACATCAATCAATCCTTCACCCTGAAACAGGTCGGAGCGATAGATGAATGAGAATTCACTTTGCTGTTCAAAAAGCTTTATGACTTCCTCAATACTTGCCTCTTTTATTTTTAACGAAAGTTTTGTACTCTGAGAATACACACTTGCATTTGTTTGAATAACAAATAGAACCAAAAATAAACTGATTAGTTTCATACGTAGTAACAATCTACAGTATTGCCTATACGGCAATACATACCGTTTTTTTTTCATAAGTTTGTTTTGAGTTTTTAATAACGACATTAAACACTTTAAAGCGATGGGTATTGGTAGTACCCGTCGCTTTTCAATCGATAATCACATTTTTTTCTTTTACTTTAAATTTCATTTCATTGGTATTTTCTATTATGGTTAGTATATCTTCAAACCTATCTGTTCGTTTTAGTTTCCCGCTAAATCGTAACTGGCGAACATGATCATTTTTAAAATTAAAGGTAAAGTCATACCACCTGGAGAGTGTTAACATCATTTCTTCTAAAGTTGCATCATCAAACATATAATATCCCTCTTTCCACGCGGTTACACTTCTTACATCTACCTGAGAAACTGTATATGACTTGTTCATTCTGTTAACCTCACATTGAAAACCTGGCGTTATTACGACATTTTCCTGCTCCTCACCCAATTCAATCCTTACCGAACCGTTAACTAATGTGGTTGAAGTCTTGCTTTCATCTGCGTAGGCTTTTACATTAAAAGTGGTACCAAGTACTTCAATTACCTGCCCTTCTATCTCAACTTTAAATGGTTTGTCAGGATTATGTTCTACCTCAAAATAAGCTTCACCAATTAACTGAACTTTGCGTTCTTTCTCTCCAAATTGCAGGGGATATGTTATTGTAGTTTCCGAATTCAACCACACTTTGGTTCCATCAGAAAGACTTAAAAAGAATTCTCCACCCCTTGGGATTTTAATTGTATTATAACGGGATTGTAATCGTTCTGCGTGAAGTAAATCAGAAGTGTGCTCAGTTTTGTAGTCCAATTTATTACCTGAATTCAAAATAACCGTACCCTTCTCGTTCAATTCCTGTGGATTTTCTTCATCTAGGTAATGGCGCGATCCATCGGATAAAACAATAGTAGCTTTCGCTTTTCCGGGTTCTATTTTAACGGTACTTTCTGCAATCAGGTTGTCTCTGTTTATTTGGTGAAGAACGAATACTATTGAGATAACACTAACAAAGACAGCAACAACCTTGTAAGCCTTAGTTATTTTAGGTTTGGTAAAAATTAAAAATGAAACTTTTCGCTTAGCCTTTGCGACATTAATGTCTGAGGTTTTAATTTTCGGTCCGGTTTTAAAATAAGAATATGTTTTTTCAGCATAGTTCTTTCTCACTAGGCTATTCCTAGCCCAATCCTGTAATTCATTTGCTTCCTTCTCCGATAACTTTTGATTAACTTTTTTCCAAATAATACTTATGTCGAAAAAATCCTTCATCTAGCTTTATTGACTTTTGCTATACGACACGGGACTTTTAAGAAGGTTGACAAAAAGGAAGAACAATTACAAGATGAAATTTAGATTTGTGGTTTCCCGAAGCTTTTCGCGAAGTTTTGTTCTTGCCCTGTGCAGCTGCGTTTTGACGGTTCCCTCCGAGACATTTAGTTCTTTTGCGATTTCTTTCAAATGTTTTCCTTCAAAATACTTTTGGCAAAATATTTCAGACATTTGTTGAGGTAATGCTTCAAGTGCAGCGTTAATTGAATCAAAAATATCTGAGTCTAAGATCATTTCAATATTATTCGTATTAACCAAAGACTCGATATATAAAATTTCGTACTTATCCTGTACTTTTAAATCACGAATACGATTTAAACACAAATTTTTGATTGAAGTATAGAAATATGATTTTATAGAAGTGTTTATATTTATATTTTCAGCCCCAGTCCAAAAAGAAATAAAAAACGACTGAACAACATCCTCACATTCAGGCAGGTGATGTAAGTAAATTTCCGAGAACTTAACTAAAGCTGGATAATATTGTTCAAACAGAAAATTAAAAACATCCTTGTTTTTTTTTCTTATCTCGTTTAACAATATTTTTTCTTCTATCTTCATTTGTAAACGTCACAGCGGAAATTAACTAATGTTTTCTATACATTCTCTGTTTGGTCATAAAATATTTGGAATGATGAGCGCATTACTAAAATCAGAATCCCAGATATTTGGAAACAAATATTTTAAATCATAAAATAATAATTCTTCCTTTTCGGGATATGAACAAAAACTCCTTCCATAGGCAAATAGATCCTGAATCAATCTTTCATAGATCATTTTAAAGGAATTCTCATCACCGGAAAAAAAATTCTCCCACAACTTTCGGTCTGATAGCATGGCTGTTAGCTTTTTGAGAGGATCAAAACTATGGAACTTTTACAAAACTGCATCCTGTGGTGTCGGATATCTTGAAATCTGATTAAATTGATACCATTAAGTTTTTCAAGTGGGATACGATTTTTAAATTCCAGGAAAAGGTTCGGGTAATAGCTGAAATAGAGCGTGCATTCAGTCAGCGACTTGTCTGGCAACAAGCTGTTAGAAACTGTTTCAATATCTTTATCATCTACAAGCCCAATTAGTATCGCCAGAGCATTGGCATGCTGTGAAAAGTATTTCTTTTCATTTGTATCGGAGAACAATTTTCGGGATGAATCCCAGTATTTGTTTTCAATTGTTTCTTTTAGCTGTTCAGCTTTTTGTTCATATAATTCAGCGTATGCCGCCAAACCAAGTTTTGCCTTTAATTCAGCCCCTTATTGATAAGACCATAACAATTGCATGTCGATAATAGCAGATCTTCCGCCGGATCCTTTGGCAGATCCCGATAAACCATCCTTCTCCATTGCCCATTCCACAAAGGTCCAGTAATGAGTGTCCTTAAGCGATCCGTCAGCTTCTTGATATTTACCAAAGAAATCAAGCACAGATTTAGTTCCAACAAGTTTTTCCTTCACAAAATCAGCATCAGGCCGATACATCCGGTAATCGTACAACATACCGATGTACCATAATGAAAAAGTGGAAATAATCTGGGGGCCTTTTGATGGATAGCGGCTCAATCTGAATGGGGCAAATTTATTTATCGTAAAGTTGTCGTTGTGTGAAACGCACTAAACAGTCAGAAATTCCCAAAATGAAGTCGCATTAACTCAGTGTAATGGCCTGCACAAAATTATACCCTTGTAATTTTTGCGCCCAACTGGTTTAAGCGAAGGTCGATGTTTTCGTAGCCGCGGTCTATCTGTTCGATGTTGTCAATAGTACTGGTTCCTTTTGCCGACATCGCAGCAATCAACAGTGCAATACCGGCACGAATATCGGGTGATACCATTTTTGTGGCACGGAGGCTGTGTTTCCGGTCGAGGCCAATTACTGTTGCCCGGTGCGGATCACAG
>JAFGVG010000178.1 GCA_016938095.1 Bacteroidales bacterium | reverse complement strand
TTCAGCACGTTCGGACGGGCCGCGTTGTACTCACGGCCCATGCCAACCAGCTGTTCAAAATCGATAAACCAGGGTTGCAGCTCAGGTTTTACGCCCTGTTGTTGCGGGTTGGCGGTGGATAACCTCACGGAAACCTTTTTCCAGTCTTCCCCGGTTCCCTGGTACACACGGGCGTTGTAAAACAACTCAACCGGACTTTGTACATTAACGGCACGCACATCGTAGGCAGGTGTCCACCCGGCTTCATAAACCGTGTAGGTAAGTACAAGGTTGCCTGTTACTGCTTCGTTACACGACACGTTTACCTGAACCTCCGATGTAGGTCTTTTCAGATCGCTGGTCACTGATTGCAGCTGCTTGCGGATATTCTCCGCCTTTTCGGAGAGTATGGAATTTTCATTGGCCAGTTTCAATTCTTCTTTCTTTATTTCGGTTAGCCTGGCCCGGTAATAATCCACGGCCAGTTTAAGCTCCGATAATACCACTCCTTTCTCGGCACTGCCAATGGCACGGTTGGCATTGAGCATTTCTTCCTCACGTTGTAACACCAACTGCATACTTTTTACCCATGCCAGCTTATTGTCATACCATTTGAGCGAGTCCTGAAGCATGGCCACCTGGGCAGTGCGGCGTTGTCCGGCCAGGTAATTCACCTGGTGCAACAACGAAAGGATGATGAAATTTCCTTCTCCTTTAGCCTGTATACTCTGGGGATCGAGATTTACAGGTAAATCCCGGAAGGTGAGCGTGGTCGACCCTTTCTGAACCGATACCCTGGCATGCCTGGTAACCTGCGCGCCACGAAGGAATACGGTAACCCCGGTTATTTCTGAGGTAACTTCAATTGGTTCAGCTGAAAAGGCGCCAGCTGCAAAGTCCGTCATACAAAACAGAACTAACAAAATGGTTTTCATAAGGCATTAAATTATGTAGGCGGTATAAAATTATTCACAAAACCTGAAAGTTACCATTTTAACGCAAATATTGCGCCAATTTCCGGTAAGATAACCCTTTACATTCATAAAATAATTAGCTTTGTTAGGCTAACCCAATGTATAAGTTCTACAGACACTAACGCTAATTTTAAACCTATGAAAAAGTTACTTCTATTTGCAACCATTTGCATTATTGCTGGCGCGAACCTATTCGCGCAGGATTGCCCCATGTATTACCCCGATGTGGTGAATGCACGTCTCGAATACAAACAATACGACAAAAAGGATAAGCTCACCGGATCGAGCGTTCAGCAAATAACCGACATTCAGAAGACCGGTAATGGCACTACTATGAAGGTTTCGGTGGAAAGCTTCGACGATAAGGGAAAATCTGTTGGTAAAGCTGATCTTTCAGCGCGTTGTGAAAACGGTGTTTACTATATCGACATGAAAAACCTTATGGGACAGCAATCGCTTGAAGCCTATAAAGACATGGAAATGAAAGTCGAAGGGGGAAACCTCGAAATGCCATCTTCCATGAAAGCCGGCGATGCACTTAAGGATGGAAATATGAAGATCTCATTCTCAAGCGGCGGAATGAGCATTATGAACATGACATTTACTGTTACCAACCGTAAGGTCGATGCTGTGGAAAGTATCACCACTCCTGCCGGAACTTTCGAATGTTATAAGATTTCCTATGACATTGCCACCAAAATGATGGTAAATGTTAAGACCAAAGGCGTTGAATGGTATGCCAAAGACGTTGGCCTTGTTAAAAGCGAAACCTATAGCACCGATGGCAAGCTGCTGGGTTATAATGTGCTGACATCCATTAAGAAATAGCAAGTCTGAAGCGCAAATCGCTGCGCTGCTGACACATATAAAAATATTGCGGAGAGGCTATTTGAGCCTCTCCGCTTTTTTTATTCGTTAATCAAAACACCTTGTCTGTTGGTGTAAAAAGTTCCGAATCGGAGCCTGCTTTGCCGTATATAATACCAAACAAAACGACAAAGCTATGTTAAGCAGTTCAGTTAATCACAATGAGGGCACCCCAATAACCAATGCAGGCAAAACCATCAGCAGTCGTGCTTTCAACCGCCGATCGTACCGTTTTATCATGGCCATCATTCCCTTTTCGCTGGTTTTTCTCATCAGCACCAGCTACCAGGAGAATGCCGACGACCTCCAATCACGCGATCCACGGTATTTTTACGAAGAAACCATCGATGCGCTTCATCAATACGTGAATGTCTCCGAACCGTATGAAACAATGACCATACGGGGTGTTAACACTGTTATGGCATCATCGGTGCGCGATTTTTACGCACGCAACGGATACCGTCCTGTATGGCTGCATTATAATGGGTTAAACGGTGGTGCTTCTAATTTGATTTACCTGATTACGCACGCCAGGGAATACGGTCTGGAACCCGATCATTACTCTCTTCCCCTTATCCTTTCGATGAAACAACAACTCGAGCAGCAACTCGAAAACGGAAAACCTGCCCAGATCAACCTTGACCTGGAGGTATTACTTACTGAAGCTGCTTTCCGCATGATGGTTAATCTGCATGCCGGATATTGTGCCTTTGATTCATCTTTTTATGCCTCGGAATGGGTTCCACGCCTTACGGAGGTATTGTTGCACGGTGTGGCCGAAGGTCAGGTAGTTGAAAACATGCTTACCGTTGAACCCCGTTTTATCGAATACACCCGGCTTCGGAAGGCAAGCGAAAACTTTGTACGGTCAAACGTCCTCACCGACGAATGGAAAAACATCGCTTATCCGACCAGTGATACGGTAAAACTCAGGCGAGAATTGGCAGTGGTCTTAAATCGCCTTGGCTTTCTCAATGAAACTTATACCGATGGTGAACTGACGGAAGCACTGAAGACCTTTCAGCATTATCACGGGCTTGCACCCGACGGAAAGCCGGGCAAAAACACCGTGGAAGCGTTACGGCAAAGTACGCTGTATAAGTACAGGATGCTGGCATTGAACCTCAACAGGCTCAGAAAATACCATATGACCGACTCTTCGCTGATTGTGGTGAATATCCCCGGGTTTAACCTTAAAGTATTAAAGAACAACCAGGTGAAAGATTCATTCCGGGTCATCGTGGGTCATCCGTCAACACCTACACCGCTGATTTCGGGTACCATGGACAGGATCATTGCCAACCCAGTATGGTATGTTCCCAAAAAAATTGCCATCAACGAGATGTTGCCGAAGATAAAGGCTGATTCGGCTTATCTGAAACGAAACGGTTTTAAGGTACTCGACAGCGAGTTTAAAACGGTGGATTTTGAAAATCTTAACCTGGCCGATATTCCTGCAAATGAATTCAATTATACCTTCAGGCAGGACAGGGGTTCCGACAATTCGTTGGGACAAATGAAGTTCATTTTTTCGAATCCTTATGCCGTTTACATACACGATACACCGGGGAAGGCCTTATTTGCAAAGGACATCCGGGCATTTTCGCACGGTTGTGTACGGGTGGAAAACCCCGAGCGACTGGCCAGCTATATTTTGCACGAATACAACAGCGATACCACCAATGTCAGTCGCGTTATCGCAACCGGCAAATCCAGGGAATTCAAAGTAGCTTCCGCATTGCCCATACAAATCATGTATCTTACCTGCGAAGCCGACGATGCCGGCAGGGTGTATTTCTTTAAGGATATATACGGCAAAGACAGGAAGGAAATGGAAGAACTGGCCGGTTTTATGGGTATTTAATAACGAAGGGCTGCCAGCAGGGAGTCCTTAACATATCCCTTCAGGATGCACGATCCGCTCAGGTAATCCGAACTGGGGAAATATCCGAAAACTACAGAGCCATCCCGGATAAGATTAATGACAGCGGTATTGTCATCGGGCGGGAGCGCCGGACAGCCAAAGCTTCGACCCAGCCGGCCATATTTTTTAACATAATGGTGCGTGGCATAATCTGCCCCGTGCATCACAATCGACCTTTTTCTGGCGTTCTCGTTAAAACCGGTATCCACGCCATTAAGCAACATGGA
>JAFGVG010000177.1 GCA_016938095.1 Bacteroidales bacterium | reverse complement strand
GGCAGCGATGTTTTGCATTACCTCTTCAGGTATCCACTTATCCAGCATACATACAGCTGCAGGATTGCCTGAAAAAAGCTTATGGGTGAAAGCATCGAGTTGATAGATATCGATTGACATACTATTTAAGGTCTATGATTTATAAACGTTGGTTTAAAAGAGTGTTATTAAAGCCATGTATCGGGCAACCTAATGTAAAGTATAAAAAGGGAAAAGCTATTGAACAGTCATAATGTCCGTCCTGCTTTTGATCAAATATGCTTTCAACTCTTGTTTTTGTTACAATCATGGCTTTAATTTTCCTTTTCAAGGACTCGTGGGACTATGACGACATTGTCGCGATGGTCTCCAATGTCCCACCAGCTATTTGTTCTTCTTTCTTTCCGCTATTCTCGCTTTGGTCATTCTTTCTCTTAACCCACCTTCTTTCAAAAAGTCAGTTTCCAACTGTTCTATCTGTTTTTTCAGAAGAAAGGTAGTTATTTTTATCAAGGTTATCATAGTATTGGCGCAAATCTCCGGACTCTCGTGCTCAATAGCCCTTTTAAAAGTATCGTATGTAGGTCTGGGGATACTCCTATTAAGCTCACGAAGCCGGGCCACTAACCGATGACTTTTGTCCCAAACAGGCAACTTATTGGTGCGTAAAAAGTCCTCATAATCTAATTGCAATTCTTCTAGACTAGCGCGGGCTACATTGGTTAGTTTTATTTCAGTTTCTTTTGAAGTTGCTGAGGCCATGCTCCCCTCTGCAATATTTTGCTTTCCGCTGCGTGCTGCCTGAACCATTTGTCCAATAGTACGGTCGAATTTATTAAAAAACCGATTTGTAAAGTATTTGGTACCATCAAAGATGATTTCTGCTTTCTGATAGCTGAACAAATTGCGATAACCGCCATGGATAGGAATAAATCCTTCGGTATTATTATCCGTATTCATTTGATTGAGTATAAGATTTTTCTGACAATTACATAAAAATCTGAAATCTCTCGGCCCAAAGGCATATTCATCAAATATCGAGAGGTAATCCAGAAATCCTTTTTAATCAATAAATCCTGTCCTTTTTTGGTTCAGTTCATTCAGAACTTTTCCCAGAATATCTATTCCGGAGAGATCTGCACGGGATGCTTTTTCAAAACTTATTTCCAGCCCTCCTGCTTTTGCAGCTATCATCGCTTTTACCACATTTGGTATATTGCTTCCGGCTAGATAATGTGCTTCCAGTTCATCTAAACTTAGCTCAATACCTGCTTTATGGGCACTTATCAGGTTGTTAACAATTAGCTTCGTTGGTACTTTACGGATCCTCATGCCTATCAAACGGTCTATGCCTATGTTGATACCGGAATGCAAGGCCTTCATGTATAAGGTCAATGGAATAAACCAGGAGAAAAGCATGATAAAAAGCAGCAGTGCAATGCCAATGAAGATATAGGTTTCCATGTGTGAAACTTATTTATATAATCAAATATCCCTTAAGGGTAATTACAAACCTTCGGAAAACGACTAAAAATACAAATTTTCCCTTACATACTATGTTTTACCTTTTGATGATGTAATTGCAATGGGAGTTGAAATTTTAGTATGTCTTCTGCTCGCTAAGGGAATTTTATTTACAAATCTATCTCATAAATCCGTGATTCGTCGCCCCAGGGATGGTATCCCTGTCCGATGTAGCGGAATCCATGTTTTTCATAAAATCCGGTGTGTTCTGTAGACAGGTACAAATTTGCAAACCCTGCTTTCCGGGCATCATCTTTCGCTTTCTCTATGAGTAAGGCGCTATAACCATTTGCCCTGTACTTATCTTCAATATATAACGCACAAAACCAGGGATATAAATCCATCCTGCTGATAAAATCATTGGTAATCAGTCCCGCACAACCTGCTATTTCGTTATCCTTTACTAATAAATACCATTGGGGTAGTGGGTTCCTGGTGTGGATACAATGATTGATGCAGTCTTCATAAATGACAGGCAACACGGAATTCCAGCTTTTCTGGAAATAGGCAATGGCCCTGTTTTTCCAGACAGGATTTTCTCTAACAGAAATTACTTCCATATCAAAGCGTCTCATTTCTATGCAGGTAAATATAGAAATTTGTTTATTATACTGTAGCTGTTTTGAATAAGGGTGTGTCTGATAATGACTATTGCCAAACTTTATTTTTTCAATTCGATATTTTTGTATGTTGGAACAGTAGAAGTAAAATCAACAACTTCGCCTCCGGCTGTAAAAAACATCCCCGGTTTGTATTCACCAAGAAAGCTTTCGCCGTAGTTGCTTTTTATCAGCAACTTCTGATCTCTTTTCTCAATAGTAACTTTCTGAGGATGAAAGCCCAGTGCAAATGCAAGCCGGGCATGCCATTTGAACTCAAGTCCCTTGAAAACCATGTAGTACTTGCCCTGGTATTCATTCCAACTGTCTTTATAAATTGTATCCGTAGTGCAGTTAACGGGAATCGATTCCTCTGCTGATTCGGAAAGATGGGCATTATTGTGAAAATTGAATTCATCCGAAACGGTTTTATTGCCTGATAATCCGCTCCTGCTTATGTATTCATCCAAAACAGCGATACAGATATCAAATATGTTTACCTGCTTATTACACAACAAAACAGCTGCGATATTGAATTCAGGATACCATACAAATGAAGCACTATACCCGTAGCCGGAACCATTGTGATTGATGAAAATTACCTGGTTGGTTTTATCAATGTAAGTGCCTAAACCATAATGGTTATACCTTATTTTGTACATTTCTGTAAGATACTTTTTTTCAATGATTGTTTTTTTTCCGACAGTGCCGGAATTCATGTGAAGCTGAACATACCTCGCCAGATCGGTAATATTGGTATAAACAGCACCGGAACCGATTAACGGACTACAGAGATGCTTTGGCCGGGTTGCACTGATAGTGCCTTCCGTTTTATTGATACTGCTTACCATTTTGCTATCATCAACGGTGGTGGAGTTCATATTCAGCGGGCCGAATAATTTGGTTTGCAAGTATTCATTATACTTCATTCCGCTTGCATTTTCAACGATGCTTGCAGCAATGTCATACCCCAAGTTTGAATAAGAATATCTGCTTCCTGCAGGAAACTTCAACCAGGTTTCTCTTATACTAAGCAAATGTTTATCATATGAACATACGGTGTAATCATAGTTATTACCCAAGGGGGCCTCGTGGGTTAATCCTGAAGTATGCGTCAGCAACATCCTCAAATTGATTTTATCTTCAGGATTTTCTTCAAAACAGCTGTTGACTTTAAAATCAGGCAAATATTCCGCTATAGGTTTATCAAGTTCCAGTATTCCATCGCGCAGGGCAATCATAACTGCCATTGCGGTTATGTTTTTGGAAACGGATTGTAGGCTAAATAGCGTTTTGTTATCAATGGGGTAACCATAGGTAGAATTGCCGAAGCATTTTTGCCATATTATGCTATCCTTATTGAATAGGGCAAATGCGAGTCCCTTAATGTTTTCCGATTTTTTAAAGCGCACTAAATGTTTCTCTAATGGTTCTGTTATTACTTCAGTTGCAACCTGCGATTTGCATCCAGTGGCAAAAATCATCAACAACAGACAAAGGTTATACTTTATATTTGTCATACAGGCGCTTAAATAAACTGCGAAGTTGATTCATTTTCTTTATTGCAAATTACACCTTTTGCATTTGTTGTCCAAAAAAATCAATTAATGACTCAAATGGTTGTTCATAATTTGGAATCTTCTTCATAACACAAAGAAGGAATATATACAAAAAAAAGACAAGGCCTTTACGGCCTTGTCCTGTCTAAAAAACCTCACTAAACTAACCCGGGGAAAAAACTATTTTTTGGGCTTCAGCTCCGTAATAGCCTCAACGGGTGCCAGAGCCTTACTTTCTTTCTTTACCGTTATCTCTTTACCTACACTGAAGGTTCCCTCCTGACGGATGTCGCTCGAGGAAGCTCCAACCTTTACGGCATAGTCCCCTGCCTCGACTACCCAGGCCGACGCTTCAGCATCGAACGATGCAAGCTGCCTGGCGGTTAACTCAAAGCTGAGGGTTTCCACTTCGCCCGGCTGTAACAACCTGGTCTTGCCAAATGCCTTTAACTCCATCAGAGGTTTGTCGAGCTTAACGGCCGGCGCTCCCAGGTATAGCTGCACTACTTCCCTGCCAGCCACCTTACCGGTATTTTTAACATCTACCGTTACAGTAACCTTGTCTTTAAACGCTGCAGGATTAACCTTGATATTGTTGTATTCGAAAGTGGTATAAGACAACCCGTAACCGAATTCATAGGAAGGTTTCACCCCAAAGGTTTCGAAGTAGCGGTAACCCACATAAATGCCTTCTTCATACACAATCCGCGAGGCTTTCGGCCGCATAAAGGACATCATGTCGTCGTCTCCAGCTTGCGGTTTGGTGGTATCGGTGACAATGCCCGGAAAATCCTTAACCGACGGTCCATCCTCATACTTAACCGGGAAGGTGGTTGCCAGCTTACCCGACGGGTTAACCTTGCCACTGACCACATCGGCCACGGCATTTCCTGTCTCCTGTCCGGCCTGCCATACCAACAGAATGGCATCGGGATGTTCCTTCCAGCTGGCGGTTTCCACTACGCCGCCTACGTTTAATAATACAACAACCTTTTTACCCTTTGCATGGAATGCCGCAGTGATGGTGGCAATGTTGGCCTTTTCGGTTTCCGACAAATTGAAATCGTTATCTACCACGCGATCACCACCCTCGCCCGAATTGCGACCGACGGTAATAACGGCAACGTCATTTGTTGCAGCCATACGGCCGGCCAGCAAGGCATTTACCGGCATATCGGGAACCGGTTCCTTAACGCCCATCATCGCCATCAGGGGATTTTTGGGTTTACCCATGCTT
>JAFGVG010000176.1 GCA_016938095.1 Bacteroidales bacterium | reverse complement strand
TCCGAAAGGAACGAAGCGGTAAATATTTCGCGTATGTCGCCTGTATAAAAAACAGCATTGGTAATATTATTCAATCGTGCATTAATATTGGCATCGTCAGTGGCTTCCCGAACATATTCAGCGCCAATCACCTGCCTGCAATGCCTGGCCAGGAAAAGCGCAATGGTGCCGGTACCGGTGTATAAGTCATACACCAGTTCCTTTCCGGTTAAACCCGCGAATTCGCGCACAACGTTGTATAACCTGAAAGCCTGTGATGTGTTGGTTTGGAAAAACGATTTGGGTGAAATGCGGAATTTCAGGTCGTCCATGACCTCGATCAAATGATCGGCGCCCTTATGCAGTTTGATTTCGAGATCGTTAAGCGTGTCATTTCCCTTGGGGTTGATGACATACATGAGTGAGGTAATCTGTGGAAATGCCTTTGCCACAGCGTCAAGTAATTCTTCAATGGCCTTATCTTCGCGGTAGAACGAAAAAATGGTCATGACTTCGCCAGCGCTGTTATTGCGGATAATCAGGTTACGGAGCAAACCTTCCTGTTTCAGCAGGTCAAAAAACGGCAATTTGTTTTCGATGGCGTAGCGGCGCACAAAATTCCTTATCTGGTTCGAAGGCTCGGGTTGCAGGTAACAATGCTGAATATCCAATACCTTATCGAATTTTCCCGGGATATGAAAGCCCAGTCCGCGCCGTTCAATACCCGTTTGACCCGACTGTATTTCAGACTGCGTTAGCCAACGGTTGGCCGAAAAGGTAAACTCAAGTTTATTGCGGTAAAATTGCTGCGTTTCAGCGCCGATGATGGGCAGTACCCTGGCTGTATCTACCTTACCGATTCTTTCGAGGTCGTCGCTAACCTGCCGTTGTTTCAGCTTAAGCTGACCGGGGTATGGCAGGTGCTGCCACTTGCATCCCCCGCAAATACCAAAATGCTCACAAAAAGGTTCTGCGCGGTCAGGTGAGTATTCGTGATACTTTACAGGATAGCCCTCCATATAGCGCTTCCGCTTGCGTATGACCTGTACATCTACCACGTCGCCCGGAACACACAGCGAAACAAAAACCACCATACCCTGGTATCGCGCAATGGCCTTGCCCTCGGATGCCACATCTTCAATCAACAGCTTTTCCAGCAGGGGTTTATCTTTTGAACGGCTCATATTTTGTTAAATTGTGGCGCAAAGATAGTGTAAATCAGAACACCAAAGAATCAAGAGCCAAGAACCAAGAGCCAAGAACCAAGAACCAAGAATCAGCAAGAGAAGAACCAGGAAACAAGAAAATGAAAGAATGAAGAAATGAACAAATGAAAGAATAAAAAAAAATAACAGCTATCAGCAAGGTTATTGTTGTTAAGGATTCCCTTCAAGCGGTTGAAACCTTTGAAGGGTGATTGCTTCCTATTTCTTCATTCCTTCATTATTTCATTTCTTCATTATTTAGAACCTTATCAAACAACACTGAACATCGAACCTGTCTGCCGACCGGGCAGACATCGAATTTCGAACAGACCCGGCACCTGTCTGCCGGGGCGGCAGCGCAGGCAGGCCCAGCACCATGTTAACAAACCCGTATGACCTTTTAAGGACAACGTATCGGTTTTTTTCGTAAATTCACACGCGTATCCCAAAAACCCCTAACTACTATGAAATCTTTTTACTTCATTGTGCTGACTTTAGCACTATTGGTATTTGCCTGCGGAACACATGACAAACCTGCCAGGGCAAAATCACATGATGCTAAAAAGGACACTGTTGCTGATTCTTCCACTGTTCGCATTATTAAGGAATACTTCAGCAACGGAAAGGTCAAAACCGAAGTAAGCGCTAAAGGCAGCCTCCGGCATGGTCCTACACGTAATTATGACCGCAATGGCATTCTCCTGTCCGAAGTTAACTATGTTAACAATACCCGGCAGGGTATGGCCAAAAATTTTTACCCGTCGGGTAAAATGAACTCCTCCCTTATCTATAAGGATGGTATAAAAGAAGGTGATGAAATCTGGTATTACGAAAGCGAGAAACCGTTCAGGGTAACTCCTTATGTTAAGGGTGTAATTAACGGCGTGCAAAAGTATTATTACGAGAATGGCGCCCTTAAAGCAGAAGTCCCCTTTAAAAATGGTTACCCCGGAACCGGTCTTAAAGAGTATAATCCCGATGGAAGCCTTATTACTGATTACCCCAAACTGGTGATCAAACAGGCCGACCACATGGCCAATGCCAATAAGGTGATCCTTGATGTTTCGCTATCGGACGATATGGAGGTAAAGTTCTACAGGGGAAAACTAACCGATGGAAAATACCTGAATGACGATCTGCTCGAAATGGCCATGCAATATGGACTTGCACGTACTGATTTTAACGTTGCCCCCGGTACTGCCATTGACCAAACAGTTATCATCTCTGCCAATGTAAAAACCAAACGTGGAACACCCCTGGTGCTGACCCGTGCCTACAGGGTAAAAGCGGTAAATATTAACTGATTCAATAATACTTAAACTGTTCACAGGCCTATGTACTCCCTGTTTACCAAAGAAATAAAAAGTTTTTTCCATTCGCTGACCGGGTACATGGTCATTATTGTGTTCCTATTGATAAACAGTTTGTTCATGTGGGTTTTCGAAGGGCCTATGAATATTCCCGATGGCGGATATGCCTCATTGGAAGCTTTATTTTCACTGGCTCCATGGGTGTTTCTCGTGCTTATCCCGGCAATTACCATGCGCAGCCTTGCTGAAGAAAAGCGGACCGGAACACTGGAATTACTGTTTACCCGGCCCCTCAGCAAACTGCAGATTGTCGTGGCCAAGTACCTGGCTGCAGTGGTCCTTATTGTGCTGGCCCTGCTCCCCACCCTGGTATACTATTTTTCGGTTATTGCCCTGGGCAGCCCCCAGGGGAACATAGACCACGGAGGCACATGGGGGTCTTATATCGGATTATTGTTGCTGGCTGGCGCATATGCTGCCATTGGTATATTCTGTTCATCACTCACCGATAACCTTGTAGTGGCCTTCCTGTTATCGGTATTGTTAAGTGTTTTCATATGCTTTGGCTTTGAACAGATTGGCCAACTCTTTACCATGGACAGGGCCGGAAACCTGCTACTTTCATTAGGTATAACAGAGCACTACCAATCGCTAAGCCGTGGCGTTATTGACACACGCGATATTGTTTACTTTGCTGCCCTGATAGCCATCTTCCTGCTGCTTACCAAAACAGTGCTGGAAAGGAGTAAAAACTGAATACACACCGGAATCAAATGAAAAAGCTTACATCCGACAGGCGTCAACTTTCAAGAACCCTTTTATTTATTGCAGGTATTGTTGTTGCTGCCTGGTTGCTGTCGGTTTTCCATTACCGAATAGACCTGACCGCCGATAAACGTTATACCCTTTCGGATTATACCAAAACAACCCTGAGGGATCTTAACCAGGATATCCATGTAAAGGTTTATCTCGACGGAGACCTGAATATACCCTTCCGGAAAATGCAGCAACGGCTGAAGGAAACACTCGATGAATTCCAGGTGCTGGCCGGTAATCGTATCACCTATCAGTTTATCAATCCTTTCGCGGGAAAAAACCAAAAGGCTGCTGATGAACTTGCCAATGAACTGATGGAAAAAGGATTGAGACCTACCAACATCATTTCGCGTGATAAAGAGGGCGGCTCACAGGAAAAACTGGTATTTCCGGGCGCCATTGTACAATGTGGTGAAGCCGAAGCAACAGTCAACCTTTTAAAAAACAATCCGGCTGCTGCTGCTGAGGAAAACCTGAACAATTCCATACAGGCATTTGAATTTGAGTTCATGCGTGTTATCAACGCACTCACTGCTGACAGCACCGAAAAAATAGTCTTTATAGAGGGCCACGGTGAGTATAACGAATACCAGGTAGGCGACATCACCAACGAGTTGGGATGGAATTACCAGGTTGACAGGGGACCCATACTTGGCAGGCCGGGCGTGCTTAACGATTACAAGGCCGTGGTAATTGCCGGACCTGTAAAACCTTTCAGTGAGCAGGACAAATTTGTGCTCGACCAGTACCTGATGCAGGGAGGCCGTATTTTATGGTTTATCGACATGGTGGATGCCAGCCTCGACAGCATCAGCAGAGGCAATCCTATGCTTACCATGATCAGGTCACTTAACATCGAGGACCTGTTGTTCCGATGCGGCGTACGCATTAACCCGGTTCTGATACAGGATGTGCAGTGCAATATGATACCGGTGAATGTGGCCCTGTCGGGAAACGCGCCCGATTTCAAGCCGGCGCCATGGCTTTATTCTCCCCTGCTAACACCCCCGGGTAATAACCCTGTTACCCGCAACCTCAACCTGATAAAAACTGAATTCACGGGATATATCGATACCATTGAAGCACGCAAGGGTATTAAAAAGACAGTGCTGCTTACCTCATCGCAGTTCACCCGGCAGGTAGCCGTTCCCACACTCGTCAGTCTCGACGAAATAAGAATTACCCCGCAACAGAATCATTTCACCAGCCGGTTTCTGCCGGTTTCTGTTCTGCTGGAGGGAAAATTCGAAACATCTTTCAGAAACCGTATGATGAACGGACTTTTTCCCGATACGACGGTGAGGGTTACTGAAAAAGGCGTACAAGCCTCGGTAATGGTAACCGCCGATGCCGACATCATCCGGAACGAATACCGGCCTACACCCGATGGTGTACTAATCACCCCGCTCGGCTATGACAGGCTAACCGAGCAGAACTTTGGCAATAAAGAGTTCATTGTTAATGCCATACAATACATGACCGGTCGGGCCGGCCTCATCAGGCTCCGTTCGCGGAATGTAACCCTGCGCCTGTTGAATAAAGCCGAAGTACGCGAAAACCGTGTCAAATGGGTACTCATCAACACGGTTCTTCCCCCGGTTGTTATTATATTGGCTGGACTGTTCTATTTCTGGCTTCGGAAACGAAAATACAGCAGGGCCTGAGCGTAAAACCTGCAAAATAAAAAAAATGCTTTTTGCCCTTCGGGACAATCCTTTTTTTTTCGTAATATTGATTCCCTTATTATGGAAGGTAAGGAACATTGTAACAATGTGTTTTATTAATAGTTAAATCTTTTTCTCATGAAATTTGTCGTATCAAGCATCGATCTGTTAAACCATTTACAGGCACTGAGCCGTGTAATCAGCTCCAAGAACACCCTGCCGATCCTCGACAACTACCTGTTCAGGCTCGACGGTAAAACGCTTGAAGTTACGGCATCAGACCTCGAAACCACCATGGTTACCACCCTGGAGCTTGAGAACGCCACCGGATCAGGAAGCATTGCCATGCCTGCCAAGCTTATCACCGATTCGCTGCGTGAATTCCCCGATCAGCCGCTTACTTTTACCATTAATACCGATACCTATGCTGTTGCCATCAGTTCCGAAAACGGCCAGTTTTCAGTTATGGGCCAGCATGGTGAAGACTTTCCTCAGTTGCCTAAGATAAAGCCTGAGCGCAGTGTAAGCTTATCCATTCCCACTTCATCGCTGGTAAGCGGTATCACCAGTACGCTGTTTGCCACAGCCGATGACGAACTCCGCCCCGTGATGAATGGTATTTTTATAGAGCTGAACCCGACTGACATCACATTTGTCGCCTCCGACGCCCATAAACTGGTGCGCTACCGCCGTACCGACGTGAAAGCCGATGCCAGCGCATCCTTTATTCTGCCCAAAAAGCCTGCAAGCCTTCTTAAAAACCTGCTTGCCAAAGGTTCTGAGCAGGTCAGTATTGAATTCGACGATAAAAACGCTTTTTTCACATCACCGACGTTCCGGGTTGTCTGCAGGCTGGTCGAAGGTAATTATCCCAGCTACAATTCGGTTATCCCCAGTAACAACCCCAATAAATTATTGATCGACAGGATCAAACTGCTCAATACCGTTCGGCGTGTTTCGGTATTTTCCAACCAGGCCAGCAACCTTATCCGTTTGTCACTCAAAGGCAACCGGCTTACCGTATCGGCCCAGGACATAGATTTTGCCACATCGGCCGTGGAAGAGCTTGCCTGTCAGTATAATGGCGATGAGTTGGAAATCGGTTTCAAATCCACTTTCATGGTTGAGATTCTCAACAACATACAATCGACTGAAGTATCTATTGAGCTTTCCGACGCTTCCAGGGCAGGACTGTTCATACCCTTCGATAAGGAAAATGAGGTTGAGGACGTACTTATGCTACTGATGCCGATGATGATCAATTCATAATTGGCATGAAGCTTAAACTGAAAAATCCGCTCATCTTCTTTGACCTCGAAACCACCGGCATTGATGTTGCCAATGACCGTATCGTTGAAATTTCGTACCTGAAGATTTACCCCAATGGTGATGAGGAATCAAAAACCATGAAGGTAAACCCCACTGTGCCCATACCGGCTAAAGTTACTGCTATACATGGCATTACCGACGAAGATGTAAAAGATGCGCCCAAATTTTCCGAGATTGCTAAAACCCTGGGGAAGGTATTCGAAGGTTGTGATTTTGCAGGATACAATTCCAACAAATTCGATCTGCCACTGCTTGCAGAAGAATTTCTGAGAGTGGGTGCTGACATTGACCTGAAAAAAAGAAAGTTTGTCGACATACAGGTGATCTTTCATAAAAAAGAGCAACGTACCCTTAGCGCAGCCTATAAGTTTTATTGCGATAAAGACCTGCAAAACGCCCATACTGCCGAAGCCGATACGCGTGCCACTTACGAAGTGCTTATGGCCCAACTCGACCGGTATGACGATCTTCCCAACGACATTGATGAACTTTCGAAATTTTCGAGCCACAACCGGAATGCCGATTTTCTGGGCCGTATTATATACGACGAAGAAGGTAACGAAGTGTTTAACTTTGGAAAGTATAAGGGACAACGCGTTGTGGATGTGCTGAAAAAAGACCAGGGTTATTATGGGTGGATGATGAACGGACAATTCCCGTTGCACACCAAGAATGTACTGACGGCCATTAAGTTACGCAGTGCTTTCGGAAAGGAATAACGCCTGCCGCATTTGATGAACTTAGTCATTTGAAGTTACATTTGGTTTTGCAAACTTCAACCCTTAAACTTCATAAGGCAGCCTATGAAAATTATCTGTATCGGGCGAAATTACGCCGAACATGCCAAAGAGCTAAACAATCCCCTGCCGGTTAAGCCGGTTTTCTTCATGAAACCCGACTCTTCGCTTCTGATCAGGAATAACCCTTTCTTCTATCCATCGTTTTCGAACGAAATTCATTATGAAACCGAAGTTGTGCTGAAGATATCGCGCCTGGGCAAGAATATTCAGCCGAAATTCGCGCACCGCTATTACAAAACCGTTGGCCTGGGTATTGATTTCACCGCACGCGACCTGCAGGATGTTTGCAAAAAAGCAGGACATCCCTGGGAGATTGCCAAAGCTTTCGACCAATCGGCTGTAGTGAACAGGTTTATTGATATCGACAGCCTGCCTGACCGCAATGCCATCAAATTCGAACTTTCGCTTAACGGCAGCACCGTACAACAGGGCAATACAAAAGACCTGATATTTAGTTTCGATGAAGTAATCGCGTATATTTCCACCTTTATCACCCTCAAAACAGGCGACCTCATTTTCACAGGGACGCCTGCGGGCGTAGGTCCCGTGAAACCGGGCGATCACCTGATAGCAACACTCGAAGGACAGGTAATGCTCGATTTTCACATCAGGTAAACAGTCTCATTTACAAAAAAAAACGTAGGTTTGCATTATAACAGGCAAGGGTATGATACAATCGATGACAGGATATGGAAAAGCCTCGTGTGACCAGTTAGATAAAACTTTCACATTCGAAATCAAATCACTGAACAGTAAGCAACTCGACCTCTATTTCCGGCTTCCCAACGGTTACCGCGAAAAAGAGATGGAGTGGCGCAACGAGCTGTCGGGTCGTCTTAAGCGTGGCAAAGTTGAGATTAACCTGTCGGTTGAATACAAGGAAGGCAAACAAGCCAATCAGGTCAATTCCGGAGTGGTTAAGAATTATTACAGGCAAATCAGGGCCATTGCCGATGAGCTTGGAGCACCTAAGGATGAACCGTTGTTACAGGCTGTACTGCGAATGCCCGAAGCCATGAACAACGATAAGGAAAATATCGATCCCGGGGAATCAGCATTGTTGTTGCAGGCACTGACTGCGGCTGCTGAGGAACTCGACAGGTACCGTAGTTCCGAAGGCGCTGCTCTGGCAAGCGATATAGCGATGCGTATCGGACTTATAGAAGCGTTTCTGAGCAAAATAGAGCCTTTCGAAAAAGAAAGGTCCGAGACTATTCGCGGAAAACTGCAAAGTTCATTGCTTGAATTCATTCCGAGCGAAAGCATTGATAAAAACCGCTATGAACAGGAATTAATTTACTATCTCGAGAAACTGGACATCTCCGAAGAAAAAACCCGGTTAAAACAGCACTGCAAATACTTTATGGAAGTGATGCAGGAAACCGATCAGGTAGGCCGTAAACTGGGTTTTGTTGCCCAGGAAATAGGCCGCGAAATTAATACCATCGGGTCAAAAGCCAATCATTCGGGTATTCAGAAGCAGGTAGTGCTCATGAAAGACGAGCTGGAAAAGATTAAGGAACAATTAATGAATGTATTATAGCATATGGAAGGCAAAGTGGTTATTATTTCGGCTCCTTCGGGCGCAGGTAAAACAACCATTGTCAGACACCTGCTCGAAAAACCCTCATTGAAACTCTCTTTTTCTATTTCGGCCTGTACGCGGCAACCCCGACCAGGAGAAGTAAACGGACGCGATTACCACTTCCTGAGTGTCGATCAGTTTAAAACCATGATCGATGACGGTTCATTTCTTGAATGGGAAGAAGTATACAAAAACAACTATTACGGCACACCCAAATCCGAAGTCGACCGCATCTGGAACTCGGGACATAACGTATTATTTGACGTGGATGTTATGGGTGGAATCAACCTAAAGGAAAAGTTCGGGGAAAAAGCCCTGGCCCTTTTCATCATGCCCCCGTCCATTGAGGTGCTCCGCCAGCGACTGGAGATGAGAGGCACTGAGCCGGCCGAAAAAATCAACAGCCGCGTTAACAAAGCCACACTCGAAATGAAATTTGCCCGCAAATTCGATTATACCGTCATCAATGACGATCTTACCGTTGCTCTGAATGAAACTGAGTCGCTGGTGGCAGCTTTCCTCAAATAATACCTCAGACGATGAAAACGGGCCTCTACTTTGGTTCTTTTAACCCGGTTCATATCGGTCACCTGGCCATAGCCAATTACCTGATCGAATTCACCGATATAGATCAGTTGTGGTTTGTCGTGAGTCCCCAAAACCCGTTGAAAAAGAAGGCCTCTCTGCTAGACGATCACAAACGCAGGACCATGCTCGAGCTGGCTGTGGAAACCGATTCCCGGTTCAGGGTGAGCGACATAGAATTCAAAATGCCCAAACCCTCCTACACCATCGATACCCTCACTTGGCTGCAGGAAATGCACCCTGGTAATGAATTCGTACTGATCATGGGTTCCGACGGCCTGCCAACCTTTCACAAGTGGAAAAACGCTCAGCTCATCCAGGAAAAATACACCCGGTATATTTATCCCCGACCGGGCTATGAGGTTAATTCCAACGAACTGGTTAATGCCAGGGTGATTGATGCCCCCCGGATGGAAATCTCATCCACCTTTATAAGGTCTGCCCTTAAGGAAAAGCGCGATATCCGGCATTTTTTGCCGCCCAACGTATATGAGTACATTACTGAAATGCATTTTTATGAGTGAGGTTTTTTCCTTGCTTTGTTATTCATCCAAATGAAAAGATTATGTTTTTATATGTTGTTCTGGAGATAATTGGTTTTGCCTTATTGCTCAAAGGTGCCGACTTTCTGGTTATGGGCGCATCGGCCCTGGCACGTAAATTCAATGTATCGGAACTGGTGATCGGACTTACCGTGGTTGCATTCGGCACTTCGGCACCCGAACTCATCGTGGGCATTGTATCGGCCAGTCAGGGATACAATGACGTTACTTTCGGAAACGTCATTGGCAGCAACCTTTTCAACCTGTTTATGATCCTGGGCCTGTCGGCTGCCGTTTATCCGGTAACCGTGCAGCGCTCTACCATTGTAAAGGAAATACCCTATACCATTATTGCCGCCATAATGGTACTATTACTGGCTAATGACCACCTCTTTACCAGTAATCGGCCAAACCAACTGGGAACAATTGACAGCATGATAATGCTCGCTTTCTTTGTCTATTTCATGTACTACGCCTTTAAGAACATGAAAAATGACGAACCTGATATTCCTGGTGAACATAAAATGTACAGTTTGTGGAAGATACTGCTCATGATTTTTGGGGGATTGACCGGGCTGATCATTGGCGGAAAAATGTCGGTTGACAATGCTGTTGAGATTGCCCATATCCTGGGTATCAGCGAACGGATCATTGGACTGACCATTATTGCTGCAGGAACCTCATTGCCGGAATTGGCAACTTCAGCCATTGCTGCCTACCGGAAAAACTCCGACATTGCCGTCGGCAACGTTGTAGGATCCAACATATTCAACATTTTTCTGGTACTGCCCGCCTCGGCACTGATTCATCCCCTGCCCTTTTCACTGACTTTCAATATTGACCTTACAGTGCTGATCGGTGGCACTTTTCTGTTACTGTTCTTTACCTATACCGGTAAGAAAGCGGTAATCGACCGGTGGCAGGGTATGGTGCTGGCCCTGGGCTTTGTAGCCTATACCATATGGCTTATTGTAAGTAGCACATAATTGGCTATCTTTGTCAGTTTTACGTTGTCTATGAAAGCGCGACTCATCTTTCTGATACGTTATTTTGCCTTTTGGTTA
Source organism: Bacteroidales bacterium (assembly GCA_016938095.1). Lineage (GTDB taxonomy): Bacteria > Bacteroidota > Bacteroidia > Bacteroidales > UBA10428 > UBA5072. The sequence continues at coordinate 984 of JAFGVG010000176.1, read as the reverse complement.
TGTGCCTTTATCATGGCCCGGTTTGTTTTTCTGCTGTACCAGCATAACCAGTCGTTTTCCCTCACGTTTACCACCTGGTTGGCAACGTTTTGGCATGGCCTGAAACTCGACCTTTCAACAGCCGGCTATTTTACCTTACTGCCAGCCCTGGTAATTACCCTTACTACGTTTTCGAACTATAAACCAGCCTATGTTCTGCTGAAAGTTTACACGTTCCTGATGATTGTGGTATTCCTGTTGATTACACTGGTTGACCTCGAAGCCTATAAATATTGGGGAACCCGGCTTGACAGCGCCCCCCTGCGCTTTCTGAGCAAGCCCAAAGAAACCCTGGCCTCATCGAGCGCCATAACCATTATTGTTTACACAGCTGCTTTTATTGGCCTTACCTGGCTGATGATCAGGTTATACACCAAAACGGTTGCTTCATCGCTCAAAGATTCCAAACCGGCCCGGTGGACCGGCCTGCTGCTCTTTGCCTTTATCACCGGGTTACTCATTTTACCCATACGCGGCGGACTGGGTGTATCGCCCATCAACACCGGCAGCGTTTACTTCAGCAAAACTGCTTTTGCCAATCATGCTGCCATTAATGTTATATGGAATTTCGGGCATTCACTGGCTGAAGGCAAGGAATCGGAAAACCAATATGTATTCAGCAATCGCGATGACTACGATGCCGCGCTCCGGAAACTATACCAATACCAGCCCGACCCTGCAAGAATGCTGAAAACACGCCGGCCCAACATAGTGCTGATTATCATGGAATCGTTCTCAGCCAAACTGATAGAACCCCTGGGTGGCACCACGGGCGTCACTCCGCGCTTCAATACCTTATGCAAAGAAGGATTGTTGTTTAGCAACATCTATTCAACCGATTCGCGCACCGATAAAGGTCTGGCAACGGTAATCAGCGGTTACCCGGTGCTCGAAGCCATTCCCATACTGCGGTACCCCGAAAAAACGCAGCACCTGCCTTTTGTC
>JAFGVG010000175.1 GCA_016938095.1 Bacteroidales bacterium | reverse complement strand
TCCGGAGATTCCATGAAATCGTAAAATTCAAGTGTTTCGGGGTAAAGAAAACCCTCCGAACTCATGCGTTTCATGCTGGCATTCATTTCGAGTAGTATTTCTTCCTCGAAGAGTGATTTCAGCACTATGGCTGATACGCCTGATTTTTCAAGTGCAACGATGTTGCTGGTTGTATCGGACAACCCCGAACTGGAGGCAATGATGGGATTCTTCAATTGAAGACCGGCAAAAACGGTTGACAGATCAGCCATAAATATAGGTTTAATGGATTTCTGTAAGTAAATTTATGAAACTTCTGTACAATAGTCTTATGTTAATAACCTAATTTTCATAAATTTGTTCATCAAATTCAATATAGGACAGTTCATTTACAAACCTTTAAATCTACCTAACTAACAACCATGTCGTTAAAAGCAAACTTTAATGTATAAGATACGTAATATGGTTGTTCTCCTGTGCATTGCAGGAGTCATAACTAATAAAATTTACGCTGATGAAAAAGATTGCTATTCTTTTATCTCTGATTGTTTTATGCTGCAGCGGATGCAAATATTTTAAGAAGTCCTCCTCAAAAAAGGTTGAAACTATAACTGCCGATACCACAGCGTCGGAGGAAGTTATTGATTCTGCGGCATATTACGCCGATATGGCAGCCAGCGCTCAGGCAGCGGAAAATAATGCGCAACCGGCTATTCAGCCGTCCTCGACAGGGGGAGATTATCACATGATTGTCGGCTGTTTTACCGTGCAGGCTTATGCCGACAAGTATGCCGAGAAAATGCGAAATCAGGGCTATGACGGTCAGATTATCCAGGGCAGAGACAATTTCAAAATGGTGACGGCCAGGTCTTACAGCAGCTATCGCGAGAGCGTGAATGAAATCGCAAAGTTCCGGAATGAAGTAACACCCAATGCCTGGGTATATCGTCAACGCTAAAAGCCGGTTCAGGTCATTATAAACAAGGGTTGAAATTCAAAACTCTTGTAATGCGGGCGGTACCGTTCCACATTGTAATATCTTTTAATGTCAATAACCTTATTGGTACTAGTTACCACATCAATAGGGGCATTGTCGTACCTTCCGTTTCTTAATACAACCAGCCTGCCATGGATACCCTTGAGTATCAGGTCAAGCGCCAGATTTCCATATGCCATGGGTACTATAGAGTCTATGGCATCGGGATCGCCTCCCCTGACAAGGTATCCGAGTTGCTGATAAATGGTATTAATTTTTTTCCCCTGGTTATGTTGAGACGATAAATCCCTTATTTTATCGGAAACCAGCTCTCCAATACCGCCATGAAGACTGTGTCCGTATACATCCTTGTCGTCGGCAATATGCGCCTGATCATTCATTCCGGCCATCATAGCGCCTTCCGATACCAAAACAACTGAATAGTGGCTGGGATTCTTTTCACGGTCTTCAATGAGCAGTTGCGTTAATAAGTCGGGATCAAAACGATGTTCAGGAATTACACAACGATTAGCAGCTCCGGCCATGGTTGGTAACATGGCCGTGAATCCGGCATAGCGCCCAAAAACCTCAATTACCAGAATCCGCTCGTGCGAACCAGCTGAAGTGCGCAATGTATTGCACATCTGGATGGTGCGGGTAACACAGGTGCTGAAACCAATGCAGTAATCAGTACCCGGAACATCATTATCCATGGTTTTGGGAATAGCAACCACTTTAACACCTTCGGAGTATAACCTTACCCCATAGCTCAGGGTATCATCCCCGCCAATGGGAATCAGGTATTCCACGCCGAGGAACTCCAGGTTTTTGATCACTTCCTCGGTCAGGTCGTTCATTTCGTTGTTGTATTTGTGCTGGTAGTGCAAAGGAACATTTGCCCTGGGAACATGGCTGGGTCGAGTGCGGGAAGTATGCAAAAAAGTGCCACCGGTACGGCCTGCCTTGTTAACAATTTCTTCAGTAAGCACAAGGTATTTATCACTATTATCAGCCTTTTTGTCGCGAATAAGTTCCATAATTCCGGCCCAGCCTCTCCTGAGACCGATAACCTGATATCCCTCACGAAGTGCCCGAATGGTGATGGCCCTGATAGCAGGATTCAGACCTGGTACATCACCTCCGCCGGTGAGAATGGCAATTGACCCTTTCTTTTTGTTTGTAGCAGCCATATTCAATTTGGGTTTACTAATTTTAAGTATGTTAAAGATAACGTTTTTTTATAAAAAAAAAGCAGGGCTTGTTCCCTGCTTTTGCTGTTTACCAGTTGAGTATCTTTTTAAAATCATACTCTTCCGGATCGTTAAGGTACTTTTTGGCTGCCTTATAGTCGTTTTTGGTTATATAATGCAGGTTGTTTTCGAACACCAGTTTTACTTTTTCCGATTCCATATTGACCAAACGGGGTTTAACCTTACCTTTTTCATCTTCAACATCTTTCAGGTACAATGGAAGTATATCCCCGGCAGGTGTCTGGGTTACCATGCATCCTGAAACTCCTTCCTGGAAAAGCTTCATTACACCGGTTCCCAGGATGGTGGCATAGGCAAGGTCAAAAGCAATAGGTCTTACACAACGCAGTTCATATCCTATTTCGTTGGG
>JAFGVG010000174.1 GCA_016938095.1 Bacteroidales bacterium | reverse complement strand
GATAGCAATCTTATCATTTTGTTATTTATTTGTTCAACGTACTTAGAGGGCAATTTTAACATTCAGGGAGCCCTTATCTGTTAGGGCGCGGATGATATAGAGGCCTTTTGGAAATTTTTCAGTGTTTAGCCTTGCTGTATGTTCGGTGTTAAGCATGTCAGCCATACATAAACCATTACTGCTATAAAGTTGCAGTCGCATGATTTTTTCATTACCGGTAGTTTCAACAATAATTTCATTACAATCATTCTGGTAGGCGATTAAGTGACCCATTTTCTGGTTGAAAACCAGGGTTGGGGCAGATAATGAAGTAAATTCAAGCTTATCGATGTTGAATGTAGGATCTGTGGCAATGATAAAACGTAACACCTGAATTCCTTCTTCGAGCGTAAGTGTATCGGACACTGACGCGGTTGTAAGCCTGCTTCCTGTGTTTGGTGCATACAGTGTGTCGGAAAGGGTGGTGCCTGCCTGAAGTATAAATGATCCTCCGGTTTCGATGGAGGCAATATGTATATCAAACTTATAAGGGCCGGGTTGGGCAACGTCAACAGTATACTCGTACCACTCTCCGGGGTAATTGTTACCGATATGGTAGCCACCGTCGGTTCGACTGTATATGTCAACGCCTTCATCGGCACGGTATGCGCCACCAACATTCCATTCCGTTACGTCGTGATAGGAAAGTCCTTCTCCTCCGGTATCGAAGTCCTCTGCTTCAATAACACCCGGTATGGTGAAAGGGGCCCCCAGAAAATATCCTCTTACTTTGGGGACATAGGTTGGCATGAAAATCCGCATAGGTTGTGTATAATACTGATCGCCATTGTTATAATGAGCAATTACACGGTAATGATGGTATAACTCAGGGGCAGGGTTCATGTGGATGAAACTTGTGGTGTCACCTTTCAGCATGGCAATGCGTGAATAGCTTCCGGTGGGAGTGCGGTGTTCGATAAATAGGCTGTCGTAATCGGCCTTTGCATTTGTCCAGTTTAGCTGAACCAGGGTGTCTTCATATAACGTAAGAGCAAGGTTACGTGGAGAATTAGCTGACGTACTGATGAGTATGTCCTTCACCTCGTCCCATTCTTTTTCAGCTCGTTCCATAATCCGGAAATCACCGCCGTCGTCCCAGGCACAGGACACAAACCCATATTGTTGTGCATACTCAACATAGGCCCGGTAATGTTTCATGCGTGAATTGTAGTCGCAACTACGCAACGAGCCGAATTCGCCCAGGAATACAGGGATGTTATTATTATCTGACCAGGTTTTTACGTTGATGAATTTTTGTTGCAGTACCGAGTAATCATAGGTGGTTCCCCAGGTACCTTCTCCTTCGAGTCCAAACAGGTAGGGATCGTAGGAATGAAATGATCCCATTATATAGTCGTCATTGGGTATGGCTGCTGTAATGAGTTCGTCTGAGCCGCCCCAGTTGTGTCCCTGAAAAATAACGATACGCGTAGGATTGGTTTTACGGATAATCGAAAGCACGCGCTGGTGCATTTCATCATTTTGCTCTTTTGTAAGCCCATGCGGTTCGTTAAGGATTTCGAAGAGAAGCCGGTCGGATTTATCTTTAAAACGAACAGCAATTTGCGACCATATACTGTCGAAGCGCGCCCGCATGTTTGGATCGGTATAGTTTTGCTTGATCCAGTCGTCGTGATGAGCATTCACCACGACAAAAAAGCCACGTTCCAGGCCCCAGTCGAGAATTGTTTCAACGCGTTGCAGCCAGCTTTCGGTTATGGTATAGGGAGAAACTGTCTGGGTATGCTGATCCCACCTGACCGGAATTCTGACAGTGTTGAAGCCTGCCTGTTGATAGAGGTCAAAGTAATACTCCTGAGCCGGTGGGTTATTCCATCCTCCCTCCAGCGGAGGTTCGAGGGTATTGCCCAGGTTAATGCCTTTTTGCATTAACGGAACGGCTTGGTGGGGTGTAAGCTGAGCAAGCGAATTCGTGTTGATGCCGGTTAAGATGGTTACCATGAACCAGGTGAACCGTGAAAGATTTAGTCTACGCATGAGGTTATTTTAAAATGCAGTATATCAATACTATGCAATGTTTTTAAGGGTCTCATTAGCAATAAAAATAATAGAAAAAAGAAACCCCGCCAAAGGCGGGGCTCTTTTTAACATCACTACGGTCAAAATTATTCCTTAACCACTTTGTAACGGCCAACTACGTTAGCGTTATCCGAAACGGTTATGAAATAAACTCCGCTGCGCTCTTTCTGGATATTAACCAGTTCGTTGTCATCGGCAGCAAATTTGTCGAGAACCAGCGTACCAACGATATTGGTTACCTGAATCCTGTTACCGGCTTTAATACCGGAAATGGTATAGCTGCCATCACTCGGATTCGGGAATACATTGATATCCTTTTGGAGACGGTTATCGGCAGAAACAATAACTGTAATCTGATAGGGTCTTTCTGTAACGCCATCAATAGCAGTTACTACAAGTTTATCACCTACAGTCAGCGTTGCGGTTCCGGTCTTTTCAGTGCCGGCAGCGTCGGTAACCTTTGCTGTTGCTCCCTCAGAAGGAGTGAGGTTAGCCAGGAACTCAGAAACTGTAACCAGGTTGGTAACTTCAGATCCGGCGATGCTTGAAATAAACTGGTCTATTTCATAAACCTCCGAACTTACATAAAGTATAGCTGCCTCTGTTTCTCCGGCAAACATGAGGAAGTATGACTTGGTTGTTTCGCCATCGGCTGCGGTTACAACAAGGATATCATCCTTTACAACAAAACCTGACATGCGGGGGAACCCGGTCTTGTCTTTAAGTTCCATAGTAGCACCCGGAGCGGGAATCAAATTGGCAAATAATGCATCTACAGTTATAGCAGGGAAGCCGTCGAGACCGCCAGGAAGCAGGTCTATTAACGCACCTTCCTGGTCAATATCGAATACATCGGATGTAACAAATGCATCGGTATTGGCTGCGGTGGGCTGCAATTGGTAAACAATCCGGTTGGTACCGTTTTCGGCGATTACCTCAAACAGGATGCGATCGCTGACCATGGTATTGGTCATGGTAGTATCGAATCTGAGGGTCTTGAAAGAAACATAAGCACTGTCGGAATTGAGCACCAGGAAGGTGGCGCCTGCCGGAGCCGTTACCTGATCGTAGACAGCCTTAAGGGTAGTGCCGTAATCGAAACCGGAAATGGTGCCTTTTTTACCATCCTGTGCAATGGTCAGGGTAGCTGAAGTAAGCACTGCGTCGCTACTTAAACCTAAGTCGGTTACTTCAATAGCATACTTGGTGGTATTGACAGCGTCAGCGGACAGTACAATCAAGGTATCATTGTTTGCAAGTACAGCATCAGGAGCAAGGGCAGAGCCATCAGTGCCACTCTTGTAGGATAAGGTCTGACCCGGATCGGCTTTTTCAATATTGGCTTCGAACTGAGGTATGGTAGTACCGGTAACAACACCCCTGACACTTTCGAGCAGATATCCCTGGCTTACTTTGTAAACACTGGAACTGATGGTGGACTTGTAAAGGGTGATAGGCTCCATAAAATGGCCACCGAGGTCCTGGGTCACATAAAGGATGTCATAGGGCCAGGGTACACCACGGGCGTCAAAGTAGGGTCTGTCACGACGCAGCCATTCACTGGTAGCTTCGTCGGTACCAAATGAGCCTTTGAACTCGGTATTGCCATGCCAAACCTCAGGTTTTCTGATGTGGGTGGTGATTTGCTGGGGGCTTACTCCCGAAACAACAAAATCAGTTCCGTCTCCATTTCCAAATACATCAAGCAACGTGAAGTCATTTGGATCAGTAGCAGGTTTCAAACCACGGGTTACAGAATCATTATCGATACTGAACAGGTACCAGTTTGCACCACTCCATTGTTTAAGTGCAGACCAGGCTGGAACTGGTTCATTCCAGGGATTTCTTCCGGTAGCCAATTCAACATCGCATTGCTGTGAAGCCCACCAATGGGTTACAGTGTTACCGAAGAGCGTTTTATAAACCCTCTCGGCTGAAGGCAGCTGTGCGGTTGTGCGAATATCGCCGACGACAAATACATCACCGGGTGCAACAATAGGATAAACATTGACATCTTCAATGGCTATGGCAGCCTGAACCTTCCAACTGGTAGAATCCTGCCACTTGTAACCGGGAATGTACTTGCCATACCTGTTATTCCAATCACCAACCGTATTGTTTCCGAGGCGGGATATTGCTTCGGCAGGTGTATTTACATAACCCCAGCTGAACATATACTTGCTCATGTCCATGGGAACATCACCCGGGTTTGAGATTTCAATAAAGGTATTATCCCATTGATCCTGCCAAATAAATTCAGAAATGAATGGTTTGAAATCATAAGGTTGTACAAGCGAATCATATTTTTCCTTAACCAGTTGAACAGAATAGTTACGGATAGTTGTATCATCCTGGGCAACCACCTTAAATGAAACGGTTGCGTCTTCAACACTTCCGTAAATATTGGTAGCCCTGTCAACAGTAACTTTTGCATTGATATCCTGGGTTTTACCAACCAATGCAGGTATCCCATCGATATCGGCAGGAACCTTTACGGTATAGGAATACTTGGTGATGGCAAAGTTGGGAACAGTATCGCCAATCCAGCCGTATAGTCCACGGTAATCTGCCGGAATGTCAGGCCATGTAATGGTGCTAAGGTAAGCATTATGACTCTTGCGCAATTGGTCAACCTTAACGTAATAATCCTTCACCGAGGTGCCGTTGGCTGCAGTTACCCTTAAGATATCTCCATCAACCAAATCGCTTCGAACAGCTCCGTCTTTCCAGACTATTTCCCAGTTTGCATTGGCGGGCACTTCGAGGTATTTTATCAGGGTATCTACGCGGGTAGCATAGGGAATACCGCCAAACCTGGCGGAACCGATAAAATCCTGCTCGAGACCCGTACTTACAACATATACAGGATCGTTAACGCCGGCATAGAAACCTTCGTTATTGGGTGCTTTTTTGGGAACTACAATGTTTACATCGTTGGTGGGGTCAGCTACGATAATGGCAAATTTTTGTATGTCAAGATCGTTGCCACATACATACACGGTAAGCGTGTCATCGGTTTTGGCAGCGGTGGAGGCTGAGTCGGCGTAGCTGGCAGCATAATCGTAATGCCATGCATATCCGGGACTCTTAACAAACTGCATCATAACCGAGTCGTCTCTTCTCACACCCCAGGGAAGGGTAATGGTATGATTGGTCCAGTCAACTGTAACAGTTTCATTTGCAGGAACAAAGCTTTCTTCGGTAAGGTTGTAGTCGCCATGTGCTTTTGCTGTCCAGAATAGCCTGCGTACGTTATCAGCCCATGTACCGCCGGCCTGATGAGGTATTGGCAACCATTCCGATTCGGTAAGGTCTTCACCTCTTCCGGCCTCAAAATCCATATTGCCTTTTTTAACGCTGAATTTACGTACCAGGGTAGCATCACGGCTTGCATTGGTGAAACCGGCAACATCAATGGGATCGTAATTGCCACCACCCCAACGTGTTCCGTCCGTACCTCTCCAGATACCGTTTACCTGGTCAATCATTATTGAATCAAAATGAACGCCACCGGCATCGTACCGATGTTGCCTTAAATAAACCATTTCACGGCCGCCCCAGAATTCAATCAGGTGGTAGGCGGGTGAAACAGAGTCAGATGCAGCACTGGTTGGGGATTCAGGGAAATGCATCTGGATATCGGCCAATGTCCACATCTCACTTTTGGTGAGTAGCGGATCATAGTCTTCGGGAGCCAGTAACCACATTTCGGGACCCCAATCATAGACCGCTGCCAGCATAAAACTCTCACCAGGAGCTAAATTAGAGTCTGGCAGCATAATAAAGTAATTGGCTGAAGGGGCATAGTCATCATCCAGGGGAGTCTGCCATGGCTCTATTTTGCCAAGTTCGAACTCACTGAGGTCAATGGCTTCTGTTCCGACATTGGTAATTTCGATATAACCACGCCGGGCATCATCTAATCTCACTTCCGTGATGATTAGTGTGCGAATGGTGTCTTCTACTTGTGCTGAAATGACACCGCACGTTAGAAAAGTTAGTAATAGTAGAATTTTAGTCCTCATAAAGCTAGGTTTTTTAGTTAGAAATGAAATTAAGGTTAATTAAAAAAAGATTTAAAGATTTTTAACAGGTAAACCACCTGCCTTTCTGTTAGGGGTAAAAAGGTTCCCATCTTTATACCTATATATTAATGATGGAAAGATCATAGGGTTTAAATAGTATATAAAATTAGTAAAAAATTGTAAAAAAAAATTAAAAGCTGGTTTTTTTAGCTGTTGAATCGGAAAAGTTAACGTATTGAATACGCTTTGTATTATGGATCAATTATATGCATTAATAATCAGTAAAATAACTTAAGAGAATGAAGGCCGATCCAACCATATAGGAGGTGTGATTTAGTCGATGCAGTGAGCATATGGATACCGTAATTCATACGCTATGCAATTATTTTCGATGAAACCATTAAATAGTCAGATAAATAACCATAATCTGGATGTTAAAAATTTGACAGAAGGGTATCAGAGTTAAAAAAAAAATATAATTTTATCCCCCCTATAAATTTACATTATGAGGAAGACAGTAAAAATATCCATTTTGGTGCTGCTTGTGCTGACAGCATGGAACTGCGAAAAGGAGGACATTTACAAGCGACCGTCATGGCTTGCAGGTAAGCTTTACACGCAAATTCTGGAACGTCCTGAGCTTTCCACCTTTGCCCGTTGCATTGAGCTTACAGGTTATGACAGCATTATCGACGTTTCGGGCAGTTATACTGTATTTGCACCGAACAATGAGGCTTTTACCGCCTATCTTCAGGCGCATCCCGAATATAGTTCTCTGGAGGGAATACCCCGTGAGGTATTGAGCCGGATTGTGAAATTTCATATTGTTCAGAATCCATGGAGCGCTGAACAACTCCGCCAACTCGATGTGTATGGCTGGATTGATTCGCTCGACCTGGCCAATGACGAACCCCGTGGTTTTAAACGGGAAACCCTGCTTGGAGAAAAAGACCGGAATTATGGTGTTGCCAAAAGTCCTGATTACGTGAGGCCCGATGAGGATAAGAAATATATTATTGTGGATACCACGGCATCCTCATGGTTACGCAAGCAATCGATTGATTCACGAAAGTACGCCCCCATCTTTTATCAGGAATACTTTGATATTTATGACCTGAATACCAATGATTACAACTTTTATTTTGGCAGGCCTTTCGACCCCTCCAAAATCTACTTTGTAAACGGACAGGTAGTGGAAGCCGATATTTTTGCCGAAAATGGATTCATTCACATTATTGATCAGGTGGTTGAACCTTTGCAAAATGCTTATCAGTTGCTGAACTCAGCAGAAGACGAATATGACTATTCTCACTTTCTCAACCTGATCAATACCTTTCCGGAATTCTCCTACAGTCGGGAGAAAACCCTGGATCAACCCGGTGCCGATTTGGGTTACCAGGTCGATTCGCTCTTTGATATTTCTTATCCTCAACTCACCTTTGGTATCATCAATGAGCGTACCTCTGCCCCCCGAGGTGTTTCGGGTTTGCCGGGTAATGTTACCATACGATATCAGCATGGCCTGATTGCACCAACCAATGAAGCTATGCAGGATTTTGAAAATGAGTACATGATTGGACCTAACCGCTGGGGCTCGCTGCTCCAGGCACCTGAACATATACGGCGTATGATGGTAAATACCCATATGGCTCCGGCTGCCATTTATCCTTCACATTTTGCCAGAGGGTTTTACAACGGTGAAAATGATATGATTACCCTGAATGAAGGAACCATTGTGCAAAAACAATACGGAAGCAACTGTTCATTCATTGGTGTGAATGAAGTTATTGCGCCCCGTGCCTTTACCAGTGTTACCGGACCAATTTATCTCGAGCGAAGTTATTCGCGTGTTATGTATACCATTGAGCGATCAGGGCTGCTTGCTGCGTTGAAAAGGGCTGATAATGATTATATGTTCTTTGTTGAAAACGATGTCAGCCTGTCGCTTGACTCTTCTTTATTTTACAATTCCATCACCGAGCAATTTAACATTTACCAGGTAATCGGTATGCAGGTCAGGTCCATGCCTGTTACCACCACCGACCTCAGGAATTTAATTCTCAATCATATTGCCACCCGTCAGGCAACCGGTACTCCCCGCAAGGAGTTTCTCAAGAACCTGGCAGGCAATTACATTGTGGTCGATAATATCACTGGTGAATACCGCGGAAGTGCGCCTACAACCTTCGGTTATAAAGGAAGTGAAACAGTAACCATTATTCCTGAACTTATCAGTGAGAATGCTGACAATGGTACAACCTGGGATATCAGCAACTGGTTTAACTTTTCTTCGGGAACGGTATATGGAACAATCTCCACCTCCTATCCTGAATTTCACAGTCTGCTGGTAAGTGCCGGACTGGCTGATGACAAAAACTTCCGGTATACGTTTATGTCGCCTGATGAGTATTATACGGTTTTTGTACCCAACGCTGCAGCTATTGCCGCTTATTCCACATCGGGGTTTACAACAGAACAACTTCAGAAATTCCTGATGATGCACTTTATGCAGGGTTCACTGATTTTTACCGATGGCTATGCCCAGTCCGGATATTACGAAACAGCGCGTGTGGACGAGAAATCAACACAATATACAAAAGTCTTTACCAAAGTATATATCCATCCGGTGACCGATGCTATTGAATTCCGCTATAAAAATGGTACATCGTACCTTTCAGTGAATGAATCAAGCCTGACCAATTTGATGACCGCAAGGGTTATCGATCCCGCAGGTACAACGCTTACGCATCCTACCATTGTCACCAATGGTGTAATCCATGAGATAGATAAGGTGTTCGTGTTTGAAGATATGGATACCCAATAGTCAATGAAAAATATTTACAGAACCAAGTTTTTACCTGATATGAAAAAAATCAGAAAAGTTCTCTTGTTGGCACTGATGCTCGTTGGCTTTGCAGTGACCTATGCACAGGAAGAAGTGGTTATCCGTGGCCGTGTAATCGACAAACGCGAAAGGGTTTCGGTGATTGGTGCCAATGTGATCGAATATGACAAAGAAAATCGTGTTGTGAACGGCGCTGTTTGTGATGTAAACGGTGACTTCGTGCTTACTGTAAAAGATCGCAGTAATGTGGTGAAAGTAGTGATGATCGGGTATAACACCAAAACCATTTCTACTGCCTCAACGCAACCCATGACCATTGAACTTGATCCCAAGGATATTCAGGTAGGTGAAGTGGTTGTTACCGCACGTAAGCGAGAGGAACTTAGTCTAACCAATATCGAGGACCGCGATATCGCCTCTGCCAGGGTGAAAATTGACATGGAGGAAATGCGTGAATCAGGTGCCCTTTCTGCTGCAGATGCTCTGCAGGGAAAAGTTGCCGGCCTTGACATTATAGCCTCTTCAGGCGATCCCGGATCGGGCTCGCAACTGGTGATCAGGGGTATCAGCGCCATGGGCAACAACCAACCCCTGGTGGTAATCGACGGTATTCCACAACAGTCGATTTATGCCTATGATTCCAATTTCGATCTGGCTTCAGCTGATCAGGAAGATATCGGGAACTTACTGAATATTGCCCTCCAGGATATCAAATCGATAGAAGTGCTTAAAGATGCCGCTTCCACTGCTATATATGGTGCGCAGGGAGCCGATGGGGTGTTACTCATTGAAACCTATAAAGGACGTCTGGGGAAAGTGCAATTCGATTACACCTATAAAGGTAGTCTGAACTTTCAGCCAAAGGCTATACCCATGCTGAATGGCGATGAATATATTATGTTGCAGACTGAAGCATGGCATAACAAGCAGGGCGTTTTTGATGTTCCCCAGGAAATAGCCTATGACAAGAGTTATGCCGATTTTTACAATTACTCGGCCAATACCGACTGGCTGGGTGCGCTTACACAGGTTGGCCAAACCCACGATCATTATTTTAACATTTCGGGGGGTGGTGACAAAACGCGTTATTTTACTTCATTCAGCTATATTGACGAATCCGGTACCACCATTAATACCGGGAATAATATGTTTCAGACCAGGGTGAACCTCGACTACTTTCTGTCAAGAAAAACCTATTTTTCAGTACAGTTCAGCTATTACAACCAGGTAAGGGAAGGTAATATCGTTTTACAGGATGAGAACGGGTGGGATCGAAATGTTAGGGCTATGGCTTACATGAAGGCTCCCAATATGAGTATATGGGAATACGATGCCAACGGTAACCCTACGGGTGAATATTTCACACCTATCAACAGTTATCAGGGAAGTGGTAATTACTATTACAATCCGGTTGCGGTTGCCAAACTGGGTTACAGGGATAACCGGATCAATAACCTGCAGAATAACTTCACAATTAGTTATAATGTAAACAACTGGATCAAATTCAGGGAAACCCTTTCGTTCCAGTTCCAAGGTGAAAAAATGTACAATTACCTGCCTTATAACGCGTTGGGAACCGACTGGCTTGCCTGGACGGTGAATAAAGCCGAGGAGGAAAACAAGTTTAACACTTCCATCAAAACGGAATCCCAACTCACCTTTGATGCACCTTTCGATTCCAGTGAACACGACATTACGGGATCTGTCGCCTGGATTACCAACCAGTCGATGTACGAATGGATGCAGAAGCAAAGTAATAAAATTCCCAGTACCGACATCCAGGATCCTTCCATTAACGGGCAGATTAACTGGCAAGGCGATGGTTCGGGTCAATCGCGTGATGTGGGAGCTGTTATTAATGTGAATTACAAATACAAGGACCGCTATATGGTTCAGGGTATATTGCGTGCTGATGCCTATTCCTACTTTGGTTCAGACAATCGCTGGGGATTGTTCAAAAGTGCAGCTGTTGCCTGGCGATTTTCCGAAGAACCCATTCTTGCAAATGTGAACTGGCTTGGCGAAAGTATGTTACGTGCCAGCTGGGGTGTCGCCGGAAAACCTCCCGGAGGGGATGTGGCCTATGCACGTTTTGCTACCTATACCTCATCAACCAATTACATTCAGGGAACGGGCATTACCAACAATCAGATACAACTTGATAACCTGAAGTGGCAATCGGTTACTTCCTGGGATATCGGGCTTGAATTAAACCTTTTCAACGACAGGCTCTATCTGGAAGGAGATGTATACAGCAAGGTTACCGATGATATCTGCTTTGAGCGTTATAATATCCCTTATTCTTCGGGCTTTTCGCAACTTCGTTATTTTAACGGAGGAAAGCTGGAAAATAAAGGTTGGGAATTAATGGCCAGTTATCGGCTGATTAAGAAAAGTGAATTTAATGTTACTATAAATTTTAATGCAGCGCGTAACGACAATGCCTTTACTGCATTCCCGGACAATTTTAACCTCGAGAAAGATGTTTCTATCAGCAATGGCAGATACCCGATGCGAGTAGAGAAAGGACAACCCATTGGTTCCTTCTTCGGGTTCCGTTACCTGGGGGTTTATCCAACCGATGAAGATGCTTTTGCCCGTGATGCAGAAGGCAATCTTTTACTCGATTACAAGGGTGACCCTATGCCCATGACCTTCGGAACCTATAAGTTTGCCGGTGGGGATGCCAAGTACGAAGATATTAACCACGATGGTAAAATTGACCTGAACGATGTGGTTTACATTGGTGACTCCAATCCCGATCTGATGGGTGGTTTTGGAGCTTCTGTAAAATACAAACAAGTTGATGTAAACTTTGGATTTCATTACCGGCTTGGTTTTGATATTGTTAATCGCAATGCCATCAACACCCAGGGAATGAACAATAAAAACAACCAGAGCAAGGCTGTACTTAGCAGATGGCGCGTTCAGGGCCAGGATGAAAAAGGCATGTTACCCCGTGCATACATGGATCATCCCGCCAACAACCTGGGTTCGGACCGCTATGTGGAGCCGGGTGACTACCTGAGGTTGCTGAATGTTATGGTTGGCTACCGTTTTAAGAATGAAATATGCAACAAACTACATTTACGTACACTCGGCATTAATTTCAGTGCCCGAAAACTTTTCACCTTTACCCAGTATACCGGTGAGGATCCGGAAATAGGTCAGAATGCCTCCGATCCTTTCTGGATAGGCGAGGATCAATCGAATACACCTCCTCCAAGGGTATATATGGTAACACTTTCTGTTGGATTTTAAACCGTGAAAGCAATGACAATGAAAATAAGAGCAAAACTGATTATGATCGCCTTTATCCTGGCTGGTCAGTTTTCATGCAGCGATTGGCTGGATCTCCAGCCTCCACAAGGCCTCACCCGAGAAGAATTCTGGCAGACAAAGGAAGATGTGGATGCAGCAGTGATGGGAGCCTATCATGCACTTGCCGATATGGACGAACTACTTTTTAAGTATGGCGAAATGCGTGGCGATCTGGTGGTTTATGATGCCAATCTTGGAGGAGATGAGCGCGATATCATGAACGGCAGCGTATACCCGGATAATGGCATGTGTAATTGGGAAAGGTTTTACAAACTGATCAATTACTGCAACGAAATAATCTATTTTGCGCCTGGTGTGCAGGGGAAGGACGAAACTTTCACCGATTACCTGCTTTACGGCTACCTGTCGGAAGCTTATTATTTACGCAGTTTAAGCTATTTTTACCTGGTACGGATATTTAAAGAGGTACCCCTTGTGCTGGAACCCACCTTGACCGATGCCACGGATGTATACCCCGTCAAATCCTCTGAAGAGGAAGTGCTGGCACAAATAAAACAGGATTTACTGGAAGCTCGTAACTGGGCCACCGTTGATGGCTTTGTAACCATGGCAGAGAATAAAGGCCGGGCCACCAAGGGTGCTTTCGATGCCTTACTGGCTGATATCGCCTTATGGTCGTTTGACTATGAAGGTTGTCTTACACATATCCAGAATCTTGAACTGCTTGATAAATATGAAGTGCTCAGGGGAGAAGACTGGTTTGAATTATTTTACCCGGGAAATACCCTTGAAGGTATTTTTGAGGTTCAGTTTGAGGATTCCTGGAACGAAGCCAACAGTTTGTATGGCCTTACCAGTTTCAATTCCCGGAATTATGATCCCAGTGATTACGCAATTGAATTGTTCGATAACGAAGATCCCGCAAAGCGCGACTTGTGGCGAGGTCTTGACAAATCAATCCGGGAAGAATCAAAAGACGACTATATCATATGGAAATACATAGGATTGGCCGGCGACGGTGAAACGCCCAGGCCCTATACCTTACAAAACAGTGCCAACTGGATAGTTTACCGGTTGTCTGACATATTTCTGATGAAAGCTGAGGCACTTTCGCAACTCGGACGGTATGACGAAGCCCTGGATGCCATCATGGATGTGAGGGGTAAACGCGGATTATCCTTTCCCGACAAGCTTACCAATAATGCCACCAGTTACGAAGACGCCATTCTCGAAGAAAGGGCGAGGGAACTGGCTTTTGAAGGTAAACGCTGGTTCGATCTGCTGCGAATGGGCCGGCGAAATAACTATGCCCGCAAATCTGACCTGATCAGCATCATGGTGAGGAATGTTCCTTCAACACAGAAGCGAATTTTACAGACCAAGCTGAACAATCCCCTTAGCTGGTACCTGCCTATATACAAGCTCGAAATGGAGCGAAATAAAAACCTGGTGCAAAATCCATATTACAATTTTTAACCGATGAAGAAGATAACTGCTATTGTTAGTTTGCTGGCTGTTGTGCTGGGATTTTATTCCTGCATCGAAGAAAAAGAACTGGATATCTCCTTCAAGGATGTGGAAAAATATTCCATTTACGATTATATTGTCCAGCATAAAGAACAGTATTCCAGTTTTTTAAGTATTCTGGAGGCTGGCAATCTCGATCAGACCTTGAGCGCCTATAACCCCGAAGGAGAGGGCTATACATTGTTTCTACCCGATAATGCAGCTATTGATGCATTCATTGCCCAAAGCGAAACGTATGCATCGCTGAATGATTTGTTGAATGACGAAGTTTATGTTTGGGCATTCTGCAGGTACCACGTGGTGAATGAAATGATCGATGTAAACGACTTTCCTTTCGGAGCCTTGAGTGATTATACACTTACCGAGGATTACCTGACCGTCAGCTTTGTAAACGAAACCGATACCTCGTATTATTCCATTAATAACCAGGCTCCCATAATCCAGGAAAACATTGAGATGTCCAACGGATTCATTCATATTGTGAAAAATGCCCTTGTGCCTGTGACCATGACAGCCTATGATTGGTTAAACAACCGGGAGGGGTTTAGCATTTTCAGGGATGCGGTGGAGGAAACCGGACTTGTTGAATTGTTCAGTATTAATCCTAAAGAGGATCCGGAGGCTTTACGGGTTACCTTTTTTCTGGAAAGCGATGAAATATTCGGTAAAGCCGGCATTCATTCATTTGCAGAACTCGCAGAGCATATCAGTCCGGAAAGAACCGATTATTCCGATCCGATGAACCCTTTATATAACTTTATTGCCTATCATTTGCTGAGCGATTATATTTTCCTAGACGATTTTATGGAAATAAGTACCAATTACGCTACTTATTCCGACATTCCCTTGCATGTGGATGGTAGAGGAACGGATATTGTTATCAATCGCGGAAAACAGATGTTTGACACCATCATTGACGGTACAGACAGTACCTTTATCAATTACGTGGGTATCAATTACGACGCAAGCAATGTCCTTACCCAAAGTGGTGTAATTCACCAGATCGATCAGGTAATGGAGCAACAGACTCCTTCGAGGGCCTTGCAAACGTGGGAGGTTTATGAAAGACCTTATTTTGATGAATTTGCGGTTGAAGTTGGAAGTTACCTGATTGAGGACTCCACCCTGCTTAGCAGAATATCCTATACCGGAACTGACCTGGTGTACGAAAAAATGTCCGATGCAGATGCCCCAAATTCACTCTGGAGCGATGATTACATTTTTCTTGACGGGGATTTTACCGTGAATTTCATCACGCCTAAACTGGTTCAGGGTAATTATACAGTGTTTTTACATGCGGATACTTACAACGATAACAATGCCGTTGTGGAAATATTTATTGACGGCAAGCCCATCGGAGGAAGTTTTGATCTTACCAATATTGGCAGTCCTACAGCCGAAGAACCATTTGTAACCATTGAGTTGGGAGACATGAATTTTCTGAAATACGAGAGTCATAAGATCACTGTCAGAACGCTGATCCCGGGTAGTTTCAGCTGGGATTTCATTCGATTTGAACCAATCTAAAAAAACAGAAGATTATGAATTACAGGATTAGCATATTGGCGCTCGCCTTGTTAACGCTTATTTTTGGCTGCAAAAAGGATTGGGATGAGCATTATGAGTCGCAGCCAGCCTCTAGCAATGAGAATGTCTGGGATGCCCTGCAAAAGTTGCCCGAAGCGTCATCTTTCGTAAGTTACCTGAAAGCTTATCACTACGATACGCTTTTCCTTACCAATAACTCCTATACGCTTTTTGTACCAACCAATGAGGCTTTTGCACAGTTCCTGCAGGGAGACAGCATTACCCAGGGTTTGATGGCTTATCATATCTCCCGTTATTTTATACAGTCCGCTTCCATTGACGGTAAGCGCAAGATACAGACATTCATGGAAAAATTTGCCCTGTTTGATAACACGGCTACCGGGATTTTGCTGGATGATATTCCGGTTAAATCCGAAAGTCCGCTTTACCGAAATGGCAAGTTCTTCATCCTTGATCAGGTAGCCTTACCCAAACCCAACCTGTATGAGTATATTGCACTGACCAATCCGGTGCTGAAAAGGTATATCGACAGTGAGGACTCACTGGTAATTGACAAGGAGCTTAGCACTCCCATAGGTTTTGATGAAAACGGAAATACCATTTACGATACGGTGGCTGAGATCATCAATATGTTTGAAATTGAGTATTTTGCGGTTTCAGAAGAGTTCAGAAACTATACCGCAACCCTGGTATTCCCCAAAGAGGAAAATTATAACCAGGCACTCACGGATATGGCCTTGAGCATGAGTGCCGGATATACATCCTATGAGGATATACCCATGGAATGGCAGAATGAAGTACTGATCCCCTATTTGCTTGAACGCGGCGTATTTGAAAATATGCTCGAACGCGAGGAATTTATACAGAAAACAGCCAAAGACACTGTCAAGTTGAAAAACATTCTCGGAGACAGTGTTGTGATCGATTATGAAGTAGGTGAGAAAACCATTTGCAGTAATGGTTATGCTTATAATTATGCAAATTTCGAGGTGCCGGATACACTTTATAAAGCGCCCGAACGATTTGAAGCGGAATGGACCCTTCAATCCCTGGGAGCAAATAATTTCTCATGGTATCCCGGGGTAACCTGCGTAAGCACTATTAACTGGCCTGCTTATAAGGACGTAGTTCCTACAGCTTCAAACGATACCATTATGCGTGTGAGCTTTGATAAAGGATATACAGGGACATTCACCCTTAGCTTTAATATTGAAAAGCTGTTTCCCCGAAGATACCTGGCTGTGTTTAGGATATTGATGAGCAAGGGAGGTATATACGATATTTATATGAACGATGTGTTGGTCAGAACCTTTAACTACGGTACCGATATTAACTTGAATCAAACCATTAACAGTGTAATATCCGGGAAACGTTACCTCCCGCAGGCAGGCGGATGGAACAGATTCGACTGTTGGATTAATGATCTGCAGGAATATGGTAAGGCGCGGATACGTTTTGAGTACAGAGGACCAAGCACAGTTTCTACAAATGGTATTGCGCTTGATTATATTGAATTTGTTCCTTACGACTGATTGAAAAAAATACACTCAGGATAACTGAATAATATGAATTTACTAAAAGCAAAGAAGATGCCGGGTAAAAGTAAAACAGACAGATTATACTGGCTGATGACAATTGTGGCCATGTTAATTATATTTTCCTGTCCGGTGAAGGCTCAGGATACAACGGTTGTGAAAGGAGTTGTTTATTCCAATATTAACCAGCCGCTTGCGAATGTATCCGTAAGTATTGCCGGATCGCTCGAATTACCAGAAGTAACCAATGAAGCCGGTGAGTTTTCAGTATTGTCCACTTCGGGCGATGACTGGTTGATTTTTTCACCCGCTGCTGATTACAAAGTAAAGCGTGTTTACCGGAATAGCCGTGAGCAACTTGTGGTTTACCTGACCCCGTTGGATATGGTATCTGGTGATGATCCTGTGCAAATTATGGGCAGGCCTGTTATGCGCAGGAATATAGCTGCTGCCTATACGGCCGTTAATATCAAAGATATTACCAGTTCGGCTGTGGTTACCGTTGACGAGTTTATTCAGGGCAGGGCTGCAGGTCTGAATGTTGTACGACGCTCAGGCCAGCCCGGCAGTGGTGCTTTTGTTACCTTACGTGGTATTAATTCATTGAACGCAGGCAATCAGCCGCTTTTTGTTATTGATGGCGTTCCGGTTACCCAAACCGGCATATTCGGATCCAATATACACGGATTTGCCTTTAACCCGCTTGTTGAGCTTAGTCCTTTTGATATATCAGCAGTCAATGTTATTAAAGACCCCGCTGTTTCTGCCGCTTATGGATCAAGAGGTTCAAACGGACTTGTTTTAGTTGAAACCCTTGATCCGAGCGTTACCAAAACGGTGATTGAACTCGATTTACGAACCGGTATTTCCCTTTCCCCTGCAAAAAGAATACCCCAGCTTGATGCACTTCAACATAAATCGCTGATGCAGGAAGTACTTTATACCTCCGGAAAGCTTGAGGAAGATATTATCCTTGATTATCCAACCCTTTTTCTGGAGAAAGATGATAAAGAGTTTATTGATTACCAGCATAACACCAACTGGCAGGATGAGATATTCCATAATGCCATCTTCAATAACCTGAACATTAATGTTAAGGGTGGCGATGAAATTGCAACGTACGGGCTCTCCTTCGGATTAATTGATAATAAAGGCACCATCAGAGACACTGAGTTAAATGGTTATAACCTCAGGTTTGTTAGCCGGTTAAATGTTTTCAGGTGGCTGAAAATGAACGCAGGTGTTTCCATTAATTACAATAGGTCATCCATGAAAGATGGGGCTACCTCCCAGGAAACGAGTCCCATTCTCACTGCTCTTGGGAAATCGCCATTGCTTAATCCCTATCAGTACGATGAGCAGGGTAATGAGATTTCCGCCCTGTCTGAAGTTGATGGTATTGGCGTGAGTAATCCGGTTGCCGTTATAGAAGGTTATGACGCCAATAATATTAACCAGAGCTTTGTTTATTCCATGGGTCTTGATGCTGATATAAACAGTCGTATTTCGTTGAAAAGCAAGTTTAACCTGACCTATAATACCTTAAAGGAAAATATTTTTATGCCCAACCACGGGATGGAACATTATTACAACGATGAAGCCTGGAACGTAGCAAAAGCTGCTTCAGATAACCTGAGAAGCTTTTTCAACAATACTTACCTGAGCTATAACAGGTCGTTTGGTGAAAACCATAACCTTTCATCCATGACCGGATTCAATATTCAAACCAATGAATTCGAATTCGACTGGCAGCTTACCAAAAACTCACATATTAGTGATCAATATCGTACAACAGCTGACGGACAGGCTAACCTGCGCGAGATTGGCGGACAGAACCGGAAATGGAACTGGTTATCGGTTTATGAAAACCTGTTTTATACCTACAAGGATAAATTTTTGATTAATGCCAGCATTTCCTTCGATGGTTCATCCAGAATCGGTAAGGAGGCCACCAATACGCTGAAACTGGGCAAGCAACCGTTCGGCTTGTTTTATTCAGCCGGACTGGCCTGGAGACTCTCGAGCGAATCGTTCCTGAAAAACAAACCCTGGCTCGAAGATCTGAAATGGAGACTTTCTTACGGGAAAACAGGCAATGACGATATTGGCGAGTCAAGCGCTACTAATTACTACACCGCCATTAAGTTCAGGGAAACCGTTGGCCTTTATCCGGCAGTAATTACCAATGATGAGTTAACTTACGAAAGTGTATCGCAAGTAAATACCGGAATTGATATCGCCCTTTGGGGTAGCCGTGTTACGGCCAGCGTTGATCTGTTCCAGTCACAGACAAAGAACATGCTTATTTTTAGTCCGGTTAACGCATACCTGGGCTATGATTACCGGATGGAAAATTCGGGGAAAATGAAAAACACCGGATTTGAAGTAAGCGGCTTTGTTCGTATTGTTGAAACCCCTGAACTAAAATGGGATGTATATCTGAACCTTAGCCAGGTTAAAAATGAGGTGGTTGACATTAAGGG
>JAFGVG010000173.1 GCA_016938095.1 Bacteroidales bacterium | reverse complement strand
GTCGCAAATGATGATCCGTAATTCGGCAAATACCATTGGCGGCAATGCATCGCACTTACAGTTCGTTGGCGTGTGGAACATGGTTCCGGGGCTTACCGGAGTAATGATCCGTACTGATACTGAAAAGAAAAAGTCGCTGAAATGGAATACGGTTAACTATGACATTGGCACAGCCTATCAGCCATATAGCAAAGGATTTACCCGTTTCGTGCCCTCGGGATACCTGTTAGATGTTTACAACGATGAAACCGATCAGCGTTACCAGGGTTCTTTCAGGGATGTATATTATGTGGCCCCTGCACTACAGGCTGCCTTTGCCGACACGGCAACTCCCCCGGTAGGTTTTGATCTCATGCGCGATACGGCCATTTTCCTTTCAAAGAAAACAGTGACTGCTGAGCAGGCAGCATGGGCTGCCAACCGGTATGTGCTTTTTTCGCGCACCGACATTGGCAACGACAAAGTGTATCCGCTGTATGAAAGTGAAGCAGCCACCAAACCCACCATTGCAACAGGTTCTTCAGGAAACAACAATTTCAAAGGCAATCGTATGTACATTCAGTTGAAGAAATTCGATGATTATACCGGATCGGTCATACGCGACCTGGGATCACGCGATGCTTTTGTAATACGTTATGCCGAGATGTACCTGATTGCTGCCGAAGCTTACATGATGTCGAACCAACCTGACCAGGCCATTGAAAAACTGAATGAATTACGTAATGCACGTGCCATCGAAGGCCAGGTGAACACGCTGAGTGTAGCTGAAGAAGCACAGGTGACAGCAAAGGATATAGATGTCATTCTCGATGAAAGAGCCCGTGAGCTTTGCGGCGAACAGCAACGCTGGTTCGACCTCAAGCGCACCGGAAAACTTATTGAAAATGTAACCCTGTACAACGAAGTGGCTGGAGAAAACATTCAGAGCCACCATGTATTAAGGCCTATTCCTCAGCCCCAGCTTGATGCCATCACCAATAAAACCAATGGCCCCGATCCGGAAGGCTTCTGGCAAAACGAAGGGTATAATTAATCACCTGGTTTATTTTTAGTCTTTTCAAAAAGTGGTTACTCGGCGGAGTGCAAAACTCCGCCGGGTTTATTACTTTCATGTTCCTTTTACCAAATTAAAAGATTACGCATGAAAACGTTTTACGCCTTTGTGCCGTTCATGTTATTGCTGTTAACCTGCGCAGGACGGAATGCCGGAGAGGTCACCGGAAGTGCTGAGGAAAAGTGGTCGGTTCGGATGGCCAATGCTGTTATGCAACAGTCCGACAGCCTGATTCATTACCTGAATCCGCGAACTGTTAAATGGCAATACGACGTGGCATTCCTGGGGCAGGCCATTGATAAACTGGGGAATATCGATCCGAAATACTCCAAATACATGGAGGACTACATTGGTTACTTTATTCAGGACGACGGATCGGTTGTTGACTATGAAATGGAGGAATACAATCTCGACCGGATCAATCCGGCCAAAAACATCATCACCCTTTATAAAAGAACGGGAGACAGCCTTTACCGGCACACGCTCGAACAGTTTGTGAGCCAGATGAAAACCCATCCGAAAACTAAAGCAGGCGGCTATTGGCACAAGAAAATCTATCCCTGGCAAATGTGGCTCGATGGCGTTTATATGGCTTCACCGTTCCTGGCCCAATACGCCAAGGAATTCAATGCTCCCGAATGGTTTGATGTGGTAACGCTTCAGATACAACTGGCCTATAACAAAACCCTTGATCCGGCTACCGGGCTGCTTTATCATGCCTGGGACGAAAGCCGGTCGCAACAGTGGTGCAATCCCGCGACCGGCCAGTCGAGATACCCCTGGAGTCGAGCTATGGGCTGGTATACCATGGCCATTGTGGATGTACTCGATTACCTGCCCGAGAATCATCCGGAAAGAGATTCCATTATCACCATTTTGCAACGTACCTGTGATGCATTGTTAAAGGTCAGGGACCCCAAAACCGGCCTGTGGTATCAGGTACTGAATCAGGTTGGGCGTGAAGGTAATTACCTCGAAGGTTCGGGATCGGCCATGTACGCCTATGTTTTTGCCAAAGGTGCCAACAAGGGTTATCTCAATAAAAAATTCGTGGATATTGCCAATGAAACCTTCGATAGCATTGTGAGTGAGCTGATCACTGTTGATGAAACGGGAGGGGTACAGATGAAAAACATCTGCGGCGGTTGCGGGTTGGGTGGAAATCCCTATCGCGACGGTTCGTATGAATACTACATTAATGAAAAACGTGTGGTGAACGATCCAAAAGGTGTGGCACCATTTATCCTGGCAGCCATCGAACTGGGTAAGTAAGTATAGGTTAATTAAGCAGCAAAGCCGGCATAAACAGTGCCGGCTTTTGTTTTTCCTAATTAGCCTTGGATATCAGATAATCTGTCAAATTTTCAGCAGCTTTCCTGTTTTCAAAGCTTTCCGGCAGCCTGTCATTATCGATATATTCGTTGTATATCCAGGGATCACCTATTGCCACTACGTGTCCTTTGCCGAAAGTGGTTTCAGCCATTACCACCTGCCCGTCGTCCGTGAGTATGGGTTTCGCTTCTCCCATGAGGCTGATGGAGGCAACTTCTTTCATGAAGATTTTCTTTACCCCTGTAAATAGCGGGTGATCGGGAAATTTTGTATAGGCTCCCATCTCGTATTGGTTCTTCAAAACCGGATGCAGCATTACATTGTTGAATACCATGCCAAAACGGACAGCAAGGTAGTTCAGGTGTTCCAACCCGCAATGCTTGCCATCGTTGGCCAGAAGCACCAGTACACCGCCTTTCTTCACCCAGCGCTCAATAACTTTTATATCTTCGGACTGTATGAAATTGGGATTTGGGGTTTCAATCACCGAGTCGGGATCAACAATCATGTAAATATCAATGCCTTTCAGGGTTTGCTTGTCGGGTTTATTCAGGGTGGCCAGACTGGCGCCTTTTTGCCTGAAAATACCACCCCAGCGCGAATAACCACTGTCGGCAGAATCGGTCCACAGGTAATGAAAAGGTTTACCGGTTTTAGCGTGTGTTTCGCGGTTAAACCAGTTATCGAGCCCGACAACCGG
>JAFGVG010000172.1 GCA_016938095.1 Bacteroidales bacterium | reverse complement strand
TTACTGGCTCTCAGCAATTCAATTTCTTCCGCTGTTTTATAATGAATCATCAAAGAACGTCAAAATCAAATTAAATAGAGGAGGCTACACCGCCCGCTCTTCCTTTTACCCGGCCCGATTTCATCAGTCCGTCGTAATGACGCATCAGCAGGTGACTTTCGATTTGCTGAAGCGTATCGAGTACAACACCCACCATAATCAGCAGCGAAGTGCCACCGAAAAACTGCGCAAAACTGGCTTGTATGCCCAACAGGCTGGCAAAAGCCGGCAATATGGCAACAAGAGCCAGAAATATAGATCCCGGCAGGGTGATTTTTGACATCACCGAGTCGATAAATTCGCTGGTTTTCTTGCCGGGCTTTACACCGGGAATAAAACCACCGTTCTTTTTCATATCCTCGGCCATTTGAGTCGGATTCATAATAATGGCCGTGTAAAAATAAGTAAAAACAATGATTAATAACGCAAAAACCACATTGTACCAAACACTGGTATAATTGGCAAAAGCTGCCACAAACTTCGACATCACTTCACCTGTGCTTGAATACTTTGCAAATGAGAGCGGCAGAAACATAATGGCTTGTGCAAAAATAATGGGCATAACCCCGGCTGCATTCACCTTAAGGGGAATGTACTGCCTTACGCCGCCATATTGTTTGTTACCTACAATGCGTTTGGCGTATTGGACCGGAATGCGCCTGGTACCCTGCACCAGCAAAATGCTCACGGCAATAACCAACAGCAGGAATATGATCTCCACCAGAAACGCAACCAGACCACCTTGTCCGTTTAAACGGTCGGTGAGTTCGCTGGTAAGCGCAAAGGGAAGACGTGCAATAATACCAATCATAATAATGAGCGAAATACCATTCCCGATTCCTTTTTCGGTGATTCTTTCGCCAAGCCACATAACAAAAATGGTACCGGCGGTAAGAATAATAATCGAAGACAAGTTGAACATGGCGGTCGACAGCAGCCGTGCTTCCTGCGGAATCTGGGTAAGGTATGCAGGAGCTTGCAAAACAAGCACTGCAACGGTCAGATAACGGGTAATCTGGTTAATCTTACGCCTTCCGCTTTCGCCCTCTTTTTGCATTCGCTGGAAGTATGGGATGGCAATGGTCAGCAGCTGAATAATAATGGATGCTGAGATATAGGGCATAATTCCCAGTGCAAAAATAGAAGCATTGGAGAAAGCTCCTCCCGAAAACATGTCGAGCAGGCCAAGAACACCCTGCTGGGTGCGGGCAGCAAAAGACTCAAGCATATTCGGGTCAACACCGGGCAATACAACTTCGGAACCTAACCGGTAAATGAGAATGATAAAAAGGGTAAATAAAATTCTCGAACGGAGCTCCTCAATCTTGTAAATGTTCTTTAATGTCTGAATAAATGATTTCATGAGGGTTTCAGATTATTGTTGCCGTTCCGTTCACAGCCTCGATAGCAGCCTTGGCCGATTTGGAAAAAGCATGTGCAGAAACATCGAGTTTAGCAGTTAGTTTACCATTCCCCAGTATCTTCACCAGGTCTTTGCCAGAAACCAAACCGGCTTCAGCAAGTGTTTGCACGCTAATGACAGACAACTGGCGGGTTTCAGCAAGTGTTTGCAGCGTTGAAATGTTGATAGCCTTGTACTCCCTGCGGTTGAGATTGGTGAACCCGTATTTGGGAACCCTGCGCTGCAGGGGCATCTGACCACCTTCGAAGCCAATCTTGCGGGAGTATCCCGAACGCGATTGTCCTCCTTTATGTCCCCTTGTAGAGGTACCACCCCTGCCGGATCCCTGGCCTCTGCCAATTCGTTTTTCCCTTTTAACTGACCCCTTGGCCGGTTTTAAATTGCTAAGATCCATAATAGTAAAATATCGTTAAGTTTATCGTTCTACTTCAATTCCGTTACTTTCACCAGGTGCTTTGTTTTGTTAACCATTCCCAGTATCTGGGGAGTGGCTTCGTGTTCAACCGTAGCGTTCAGTTTCCGGAGGCCAAGGGCATCCAGGTTAAGTTTTTGCCGCTTGGTGCAGTGAATTCTGCTTCTTACCTGTGTAATCTGTATTTTAGCCATTGGTATAATATTCTTAACCATTAAAAACTTTTTCCATGCTTACATTGCGCTGCTGTGCAATGGTGAATGCATCACGCATCAGCATCAGCGCGTTAAAGGTAGCCTTTACCAGGTTGTGGGGATTCGATGATCCTTTCGACTTTGCAAGCACATCGTGTACTCCAACGCTTTCGAGAACAGCACGCATAGCGCCTCCGGCCTTAACACCGGTACCGCTCGATGCGGGTTTCAGAAACACCTTGGCTCCACCATACTTGGCTACCTGTTCGTGGGGTATAGTACCTTTATATACCGGAACCTTGATCAGGTTCTTTTTGGCATCTTCAACACCTTTGGCGATAGCTGTCGTTACCTCGTTGGCCTTACCTAAACCATAGCCAACAATGCCATCTTCATTACCCACAACAACGATGGCTGAGAAACTGAAGGTCCGACCACCCTTGGTAACCTTGGTCACACGCTGGATACTAACAAGACGGTCTTTCAGATCAAGGTCTGTAGTCTTTACTCTTCGAATGTTTACGTTTGACATAATACGTTAAAATTTAAGTCCACCTTCCCTGGCAGCTTCAGCCAGTGCTTTAATTCTTCCGTGATACAGGTAACCATTGCGGTCGAATATCACCTCGGTAATACCGCTTTCTTTCGATTTTTCAGCCGCCAGCTTACCCACCAGTTTAGCCTGTTCCACTTTGGTAATTCCTTTTTTCTCAGCTATTTCCTTTATGCGCGATGAAACGGACAACAGGGTTTTGCCTTCGGCATCGTCAATAAGCTGGGCATATATTTGCTTATTGCTTCTGAAAACCGACAGACGCGGCTGATCTTTGGTACCGTAAACTCTTTTACGGATGCGCAATTTTATCCTTGCTCTGCGTTCTAATTTTGTTAAAGCCATACGTTGATTATTTATGCATTATTTGGCTGTTGCCGATTTACCGGCTTTTTTCCGTAGTACTTCACCCACAAATTTAATACCCTTGCCTTTGTAAGGTTCAGGTTTGCGGAATGACCTGATTTTGGCTGCAACTTGTCCTATCAACTGCTTATCGTTACTGGTAAGCGTAATAATTGGGTTGCTGCGCCTTTCGGTGCGGGTTTCCACCTTAACTTCACCGGGAATTTCAAAATAAATATCGTGAGAATATCCCAGGCTGAGGTCGAGTAACTGACCCTTTGCTTCGGCTTTGAAACCAACACCCACAACTTCCATTTCTATTTTATATCCTTCGGACACACCATGTACCATGTTGTTGATAAGGGAACGGTACAGGCCATGCATCGCTTTGTGGCGCTTTTGCTCAGTGGGGCGACTGATTTCAACGATTCCGTTGTCTACATCGACCTTAATATCCGGATCAATCACCTGGCTAAGTTCACCTTTGGGACCCTTAACCATTACCGTATTATCCGGTTTTACCGTAACGGTTACACTCTGTGGCAGTTTGATCGGCAGTTTTCCTATTCGTGACATTGATTTTCCTCCGTTAATAAACGTAACACAATACTTCGCCGCCTATGTTCATGTTCCTGGCTTCCTTATCAGTCATAACACCCCTGGAAGTGGACAAAATGGCAATGCCAAGTCCGTTTAACACCCTGGGCAATTCTTCGGCATTCACATACTTGCGTAGACCGGGTGAGCTGATACGTTTCAGTGCGCGAATGGCAGGCTGCTTGGTTTCGGTATGATATTTCAGGGCTATTTTTATGCTTCCCTGCACCTTGTCATCCACAAATTTGTAGTTGAGAATATAACCCTTATCAAAAAGGATCTTGGTTATATTTTTCTTCAGATTGGACGCGGGGATTTCAACTACCTTATGACGGGCGGAAATCGCATTTCTCAATCGGGTTAAGTAATCTGCTATCGGATCTGTCATTTCTTTATTTTTTTCTCTTGATTCACCTCAAAATTACCAGCTGGCTTTTTTAACACCGGGAATTAACCCTTTGGAAGCAAGTTCTCTGAAAGCAATCCTGCTGATGCCAAACTGACGCATGTATCCTTTGGGTCTGCCAGTGAGCTTGCAACGGTTATGTAACCTGATGGGGGTTGAATTCCGGGGCAAACGGCTGAGTTCCTGGAAATCGCCTTCGGCTTTCAGCTTCTCTCTTTTAGCTGCGAACTTCTCCACAAGTCTCTTGCGTTTTACTTCGCGGGCTTTCAATGATTCTTTAGCCATACTAACTAGTTCTTTTTTATATTTTTAAATGGTAATCCAAATTCACGCAACAGGGCGAAAGCCTCTTCATCGGTCTGCGCCGATGTAACAAAGGTGATCTCCATACCCAGTATCTTGCCAAGTTTGTCGATGTCGATCTCAGGGAAAATGATCTGCTCGGTAATGCCAAGGGTATAATTTCCCTTTCCATCGAACTTGCTGTTGATTCCCTTGAAATCCCTGATGCGGGGTAAAGCCACGCAAATAAGCCTTTCGAGAAATTCATACATGTTATTCCTGCGCAGGGTAACCTTTACACCAATGGGCATTTTACGCCTCAGCTTAAAGTTTGAAATATCCTTACGCGACATGGTTTGAATAGCCTTCTGACCCGTAATGTTGGTAAGCTCTTCCTGTGCGGTGTCAACAATTTTCTTGTCGCTGACTGCCTGACCCACGCCCTGATTGATAACAATCTTCTCGAGCTTGGGCACCTGCATTACCGTGTGGTATTTGAACTCCGTGGTAAGCGCCGGAACAATCTCATCCCGGTATTTTGTTCTGAGGTTAGGTATGTGAGCCATTATTTGATTTCCTCCCCTGATTTTTTAGAATATCTGACAAGTGAACCGTCGGCGTTTAATTTGCGACCGATACGGGTGGGTTTTCCATTGGAAGGATCCACAAGCATCAGATTGGAAATATGCACCGCGGCCTCTTTTTTAATGATGCCACCCTGAGGACTTTTTGCGTTGGGCTTGGTGTGTTTGCTCACCAGGTTAACGCCCTCAACAATGGCCCGGCTACTTTTGCGGATCACCTCGAGTACCCTGCCCTGTTGTCCTTTGTTTTCTCCGGCATTAACGAAAACCGTATCGCCTTTCTTGATATGTAATTTTTTCTGCATCGATTTGATTTTTAATATTATAACACTTCAGGCGCAAGTGATACAATCTTCATATACTTGTCACGCAGCTCCCTGGCAACCGGGCCGAAAATACGGGTACCCCTGATTTCGTCGGCATTATTGAGCAATACGCAGGCATTATCATCAAACCTGATATATGAACCGTCGTTTCTGCGAATCTCCTTGCTGGTTCTCACCACAACTGCTTTTGAAACAGTTCCTTTTTTTACTTCGCTTGCAGGAAGTGCACTCTTTACGGTCACAACAATCTTGTCACCCACCGAGGCATATCTTCTGCCTGTGCCGCCAAGTACACGGATACAAAGCACTTCTTTTGCACCGCTGTT
>JAFGVG010000171.1 GCA_016938095.1 Bacteroidales bacterium | reverse complement strand
AGCCTTCCTGATCATTTATTTGATAGCCTGTTGACATAACGGTATCAATCAATTACCATTAACAAAATAAAAGTAAGAAGAAAATAGTTATTCAATACAAAACATTTGAAAAATATTTCTGCTGAACCAAAATGGTAGTCGCAGACTACGTTTTAAAGAAGGCGAAGTTAAGAAAACTTCGCCTAGCGGGAACCTTCACCTGATGTATCAAACTCAAATAGCTTTCTGAATATCAGTTTTCTTGACCTTTTCAAGTATTCAAAATTTCTTCTATCTGATAATCTTCTTAGTAAAAATAAATCGATTAATTCATAGCCTATCAACCAAAAAAACAACAAAAAAAGCCGGTAAACAATTACCGGCTTTTTTTTATCTCATATAAGCTTTACTTTCTTTATCTCCTCAGATGCGCAGGTCGTGGTGTTTTTGCTTTGGCAGCCTTAGCAGATCCAACGGTAGAGTCATCTTCCCAATCCACTATGGTGAAAACGCCATTTTCAACAACAAGTTTACAAATCACACCATTGAACCCACCGCCGTCGTCATATCCCGGAGTAGTTAGAAATGGAGCCTCGGCCTCATCCTGGTCAACAACAGCTTGTAATGCTGTACCTTGCCTTTCAAATAAAGCTGATACCGGCAATTTTGTTGAATTACCATCCGGTACGAACCAGTAATAATAAAACCCATTTGCGTAAAGGTCAGTCCAAATTACATACTCACCATCTTCCAAATCAGCTGTATCCAGTTCTAATACTTCGGGGTTACTTCCGGTAGCAGCAGAGTAATTACCTATTTCACTGGCCCAAGGATCAGAGATATCAAAGGTTGCCGCAGGAGAAATGAGAATATCGAAATCCATTTCATCAGCTGCGTCTGTTTCGATATCAACGGTATCCTTATATTCAATCACCGTCTGATTGGGAAGTTCAAGCTCTTCCCAAACTGTATCACGCACGACGACAGGCAATTCCCATCCAATGGTTACTTGCAGCGTCGAGGAAACATAATTGGAAATGGCAAAGTTCAGTACTTCAGTTTCCATGGTAGGATGTACCAAATACTTCTCTGCCAGACTGTAGATGCCAAACTCAAGTGTCATATTCTCTGTTGCTTCAGCATCCCAGTCCTGTGGTACTATTACTGACATGGATCCAGCGGTTGAATAAGGTGCAACAACACCGTTGTTGACAACTATGTCATGATCATCTGCGTCACCGCCAATAATCTGTGCGCTGAAAGTAAGGGCACGATCAATCATTTTATCGGTAACAATGTTGAATACGAGTGTATCCCCTTCCTTAACATTGGCATAGTCTTCAGCCGGTGTAAAGGTATATTTGGGGTAACCATCCGGGCTAACCACAGGTTCGACATCCTGCGAGGCAGTGTCGCACGCAACGATAACACCCATCATCAGTGCCAGCGCTGCCAGATTATATAATAAGTATTTTTTCATTATCTGTAGATTTTTGGATTGTGAATCAATTACGGTACGGGTGTATAAACACTCACATACGACCTGATACCGGCAGCAAAAGTGATCTGGTATTTCAGCGTCAGTATTCCGGTTTCCGGATTTGCTGAACCAAGCTCAGTTCCTGATACCTCATTGGAATAGTAATCATTCAGGTTTTGGAGTGGAACAGTAAGCACATCACAAACATCACTAAAGTAAAAACCTTCAGTACCTACACCAAGTCCGCCACCGTTAGTCGGAATATAATGTCCGACAAAAGAGGTATGATATTCACCAATACCTGTTTTATAAACATCCTCCTCATAAGCATCGAAAGTCGTAACCGCACCGTCGATATTCGTACGGGTGACCACAGTGGAATAACGACCAGCCAAATCGGAAAAACAACCGTAATTGATGGTAACATCAATTGGTTTACCATTGGGAGCTACACTTTCAGCTCCTGTAACACTGGTAACAACCAGTCTGATCACCGGAGCAACCTCCAGGGGAGCCCTGATTCCTTCCGTAAGAATAGTAATGGGGAAATTGTTTAGCAGGTTATTCCCAGGTTCCAAAACAATAGTAGGATTTTCAAGACTGAAATTGACTCCTTCAACAGCTGTCGATGATGGATCGACACCAACTGTAACAGTCACAGGTGATTTGATATCCTTATAAGTAGGACCAAAAACCTTCATTTGCAGCGTATAATGATAATCTGTTCCATCCGTAACAGCACCAAGTGTGGTGGCAGCAGCCGTAAATCCAGCAAGATTTAAGCCCGTATCGTTATCATCATAGGTTGTTTCATTGTCGACCAGACAGGAACTCACAGCTCCTATCACCATGACAAGCAGAAAGATATATTTAATTGTTTTCATATCGTAATGTTATAAAAATTACTGTGCCCAGAATATTTTCACTGTAAAAGGATCCGGTTGTGCCGGCACATTATCCGGATTCGACGATCTTTCAGATGAAGGATACATTAACCTTACTGGTCTGTCATCGTGAACACCAACTGCCAAAAGTGATATCGGCAAGTCGGACGGAAAACCGGTACGGTTATAATCGAACCATGACTGGATGGCATCAAGACTATTCAGGGCTATGTATCTTTGGGTAATGATGGCCTCAAGTCTATCCCCGGCGGGAGTAATATCCCAGTTAACAAGCGGTAAAACCTGGTTGACGTAAGTTGCTGCCTGGGCTTCCGTGAGTCCAAGGTGTTT
Source organism: Bacteroidales bacterium (assembly GCA_016938095.1). Taxonomy (GTDB): domain Bacteria; phylum Bacteroidota; class Bacteroidia; order Bacteroidales; family UBA10428; genus UBA5072. The sequence continues at coordinate 7,267 of JAFGVG010000171.1, read as the reverse complement.
AAACGATGCAGTAATACCCTTATTAAACAGGCTTTTAGCATCTCCAGTCATAAAACCCTTCAACACGGCTTCGGCCTGAAGGAGGTAGCTATCTGACAAATGGAAGATAACAGCATCCTGATCATAGCTCTTTAAAACACCAGGGCCGAGGTTCGAAACTTTGTCAACTTCATAAGCATCCTTAACAGGGGTATCATAATCGAGCAATCCCTGTGGAACGCCCAAATGTCCGTTAGCTGGTTTTTCGTAAATACGGTCGATCCGGGGATCATTTGTATTGGTAAGCAGATCAATGACAAACGGTGTTGCACAGGTTGCTTTTCCATTCATAACATCTGATCCGTTTGCATCCTGAGCATAGCTGTCCCAAAGCGGACTTTGCTTGTCTACTTCTTTTCTGTATCCAGGATTAATACCAACATCCGCTGTAATGAATCCGGAGCCTTCGGCAATTATCACATTCATTTGCTCCTGAATATAACCTGCTCTTCCTTCCATATCTGACTGACGTACAAGGATCCTCAGCTTAACAGAGTTGGCAAATTTTATCCATTCATCCATATCCCCACCAAACATAGCATCGTCGATATCCGGAACCAAAGCTGATTCTGAAGCATTATTTATCAGATTAATGGCTTCATCAAGTTTAACAATAAGATCCTCATAAATGGTCTGGGCATCGTCATACTTGGGAGCTGCAAGCTTGCTACGCTGCAAGGCTTCAGAATAGGGTATATCGCCATACATATCAACCAGAATCTGAAAAATATAACTTTTCATGATCATACTGATTGCAGTATAGTTATCATAGGTAGGATCATCAGGCCTGTCCAATGTTTGAAATTGTTTCAGCGGATTCTGATATGCTGTATTAAAACAGGTCTGATAAAAACTTGAAGTAACCAGGTACTTGAATTCATCGGGATACCATGCATAACCATCTGTCTGACCCCAGTTGTACATCAAAAGGTTACCAAGTGTATTCACACGATTGTTAAGAAGAAGGTACGTTGCTGTTAAATGCTGAGCAACCGGTAATGCTAAATCGGGAGTCACCGATGTGGGATTATTTGGATCGGTATTAATATCCAGATAATCCTCGCTGCACGATGGCACAATGAGTAATGCCGGCAGCAGAAAAATATATTTGAATAATTTTTTCATATGGCTACAAAATTTTAGAATTCAAGATTAAGAGTGAAACCAAACGACCTGGTAGGCGGCATCTGCAGGAAACCACTAATACCTACAATATTGGAATTGCTATACTGGTTACCAAATTCCGGATCGGAAAAATGATTTTCAGCTGGTAACCATGTCATCAGGTTTCTTGCAATGAAGCCTATCCTTACCTTGGTCAGCGGTGTTTTGTTGAGCAGTTTGGCCGGAAGGGTATAATCAACAGCAACTTCTCTTAATTTCAAAGCAGTAGCGTCAATTACATAATTCTCCTTAACATTATTGTATACATCCGTCCAGTAACTTTGGCGTCCCCCGGTTATCGCAATATCGGTATTTTCAACATATACGCCCGGGCTGGTTTCAATTACAGAATTGGGAATCACAAAATCCTGTCTGTTGGCGGATACACTGGCCATGGAGCGACCGGTAAATTCCATTTGATCGGAACCCTGATCAAAATATACATGGCCTGTGCGGTAATCCATGGTAGCAGATACCGAAAATCCCTTGAAAGCAAGTGATGTATTTAAACCTACAATGTGTTTTGGATTGGCTCTGCCAAGCTTCTTGAATGCGGTTGTCTCACGGGGAGTACCTGAAGAAGGATCTATAACAAGCCTTCCCTGTGGATCTCTTAAATAGGAGGAAGCTTTTATCTGCGGGTAAACCTCATCTACAATGGCATAAACACCGGCCAGACCTCCCGCTACTGTTGCCAAAGTCACTTCTTTAATATCCTCTGTGATTTTCACTACTTTGGTAGTTGTAGTGGTATAGTTCACACTCATATCCCAAGTAAGTCCACTCCATTCTATCAGACGACCACCCAGGGTAGCTTCAAAACCTTTATTGCTAAGTTCACCGATGTTGGTACGGAAAGAGGCCGCACCTGAAGCAATTGAAGGGGTAATGGAGGTGATCAGGTCAGTAGTCTTGGTAATATAATAAGATGCATCGAAGGTTATCCGGTTGTCAAGGAATCCCAGGTCAAGACCAATTTCTGTGGTATTGATCCTTTCCTTTTTAATATTGGCATCCACGGTTGTAGTGCTCAATGCAAAACCGTTAATTTCGCCAAAGGGGAATCCCAGTTGCTGTGAATATCTTTCGTTGATTTCATAGGGAGCCAGGTCGTTGAATACGGTTGAATTACTGGCTGTGATCTTGGCAAAAGAAAGGATTCTATTCTGCAACGATGGGAGCGCATCCGTAATTACAAACGAAAGACCGAAAGCAGGATAGAAGTAGCTGTTATTGCCCTTTGCCAGTGTTGAAGTCCAGTCGTTTCTACCGGAGAAGTTCAGATAAAGGAACTTACCATAACCCACGGTAAAATCACCAAAGAAACCATAGTTGATATATTCAGAATCATCCTCTTCAGTTTCGGGTGTACCGGTTCCGTTAGAAATATCATAAAAATCAGGAATACTCAGGTTATTTGCCCTGATACGGGTATAATAGGTATTTTGAGTCTGATTAGTACCTCCGAGGTTAACATTTAATGAAATTTTATCAGTCACATCCCGTGTGATGTTTAAAATAGCATCAAAGTTATAATCCTGATTCTGATACTTGGTATCTTCTACATACGATGAAACATCAGAATTACCGGTGCGGTACTCGGCAAATTTCTGTTCGGCACGCCATTCTTTTCCAAAGCCCCATGAATTGTTCATGGCGGCTCGGGCCGTTAATTTCATCCAGGGTAAGATATCATAGGAAACAGCCATGTTGGCCATCAGACGACGGGAATCATCAATATTCCGGTTTGTACCAACAGCCCAGTAAGGACTTTCGTAATAACCATTGTAATAAGTATCGGGGGTTGCCCATTTATCGGTTCTCCAGTTTTTGTATCTCGACAAGGGAATATTAGCTGAAGTATTCAACAGGAACCAGTAAAGTTGTCTGCTCTGATCACCAATCTCATCAGCCACCACGTTGGTGTTGTCACTGAAATAGGTTGAGTTAAATGCCAGTTCAAGTTTGCCAATTTTTTTACTGGCATTGGCTCTGAAAGTGTAGCGTGCATATTCATCCTCAGGTACTATACCATCGGATTTCTGTTGACCGGCTGAAATATAAAAAGTGCTGGAGGCATCACCACCACTAACATATACCGTGTTCGACAAGGTATTACCTGATTCAAAGAAATCAAGCAGATTATCCTTGACCGGTGCATAGGGTACTTCCTGGAAAGTTCCATCAGGTAACGTAGGACCAATCTGACGCATGGTACCATCAAAACGTGGTCCCCAGTTGGTATTTTCAATATTATCATAAGCACCTTCCCAACCTGTACCATATTCAGTCTGAAAGTCGGGCATGTAGGCAACTTTTTCAATGGTATAGGCTGAACTCAATCCAACGGTAAAACGTTGATTGGTGGCACCCTTTTTTGTGGTTACAATCAAAGCACCATTACTGGCCTTTGAACCATAAAGAGCCGCTGCATTGGCACCCTTCAGAATATTGATATCGGCTATGTCATTCGGGTTAAGATCATCAAGCGCACCCAACGAAGCAATAGATCCGTCGATTACCACGGTGGCCGAGTTTGATCCGCTGATGGAACGGAAACCCCTGAGGGTGATCTGGGTATTGGGATTAACACCATTATCCTGGCTGTTAATCTGCAAACCTGCAACCTTACCGGCAAGAGCTGATGCAGCCCTGGTAGGCGCAACCTTCAGAATCTCGTCATCATCAACCTTCTGGGTCTGATAAGTAACCTCTCTTTTCTCGCGTTTGATACCGAGAGCCGTTACCACAACCTCATCGAGCTTATAAGTCTCAAATTCCATCACAACATCAATCACCTGCCGTCCGGAAACAGCAACTGTCTGAGACTTCATCCCCATAAACGAGAAATCGAGGTTTTCTGTCACGGAAGGAACCGAAATGGTGTAGGCACCGTTAACATCGGTAAGCACACCAATGGTGGTTCCGGGAACTGAAACCGTTACCCCGGGCAACGTGCTACCATCTTCTGCGCTGGTAACCGTCCCCTTGATTTGTATGTTCTGCCCAAATGCGGCACTGAAGCCAAATAAGAGCAGGCATACAAGCAAACTCGTAATCCTTTTCATAGATAAAATTTTAGGTTTATAATAGGTTAATAAGACTCCTGATTAGGTTAAGATCAGTTCTACCAAAACTAAAAAAAAAATGAAAAAAAATGAAACTTGTTAAAAATTGTTAATTATTTGTATTTCAAACCATTATGAAGTATAAATTTTAGATTATTGATTATATTTATGCATAGACCACAGATGGCGTGTATTCTAAACATATTTCACTTTCAAATTTATGATTTTTGCACACTTCATAACATGAGTTTTGTTATTAATCAAACAAAAAAATACTTTGGTCAATTACCAGCACTTGCAAAATAACGACACAATCCACACGGTTGTCGATTACATCAGGAAAAATTGTATCTTTGGCGGCCTTTAATACATTGTGCAAAAGTCCTTTAACAATCCAGCCTGCTGGAAAAGCTTTTAGTAGCCCATGAAAACGGTACGCATACCTTATATATATACATTGATCTATTTTCTGGCCGGATTAGCCACAGCCTGTTCATTTCCGCTTTTTTTCAGACAACTGACTCTTGTTTTAGGTACCCATACCATTGCAAAAGGCAGCATATTGCTGTCCGCCCTGCTTTCCACCGCAATAGGCAGCCTTGTGGGGGCAAGATTGTCTGAAAAAACTGATCGACCTTTGCTCCATGCCTCGGTATTTACGGCTATTGCAGGGTTATTCTTTGTGATTTCTCCGGTTATAATAAAAGGTATCACGGGGTGGTTCTTAAGTTATGGCCATTCACACCACCCCGGACCTCTTTCCGCAGGCTTTTTCAGATTTGGCATTTCATTCATGGCATTTATCCTCCCCTCGGCCTGTTTCGGATGCTTTTTTCCACTTGTCAGCAAACAGTTTATTCCCCAACTAAATCAGATAGGCCGCTACGCCAGCACCGGCATTATTATGCTTGCAACTGGACTCCTTATCGGCATGATGCTTGCCTCCTACCTTTTAATACCTGCAATTGGCATCAATGTTATATTGGTAACAGGCGGAATACTGTTTATAGCAACTGCTGTAACAGGCTATGCATATTTATTCGGAAATAAGTTACATACTCATTATCAAGCCCTTTCAGTATCCCCGGTGCATATTGTGTCAAACGTGTTGCGATTCCGGAAAAAAAAATATGTCCCCGAAGCCGGTACCAAACTTACCCGGGCTATTCTTCGCGTTTTTGCGCTCGAAGGATTTGGCATAGCTGCCATTCTGTTTACCGGGCAGCGAATTCTAATCCAGTATAATTTACTTAAGCCCATCTTCTTTAATGTACATTTTTTTGCAGTTGTTTTTGCCGGCATCATTGGGGGTGCCCTGTTATACAAGCCTCTGCTGGAGAAACCTGCCAACAAGCATATGTCTTTTGCCACCTTAAGAATCATTTCGGGACTCGCCATGCTGCTATCATACGTACTGCTCATTCTTTTCCCGGAAAACACACTGGAACACTACAGTAAATCGTCTTCCTATACTGTATCGGTGTTGATGCATAGTTTTATTTTTGCAGCCCTTATGTTTATACCTGCCGTTTTGCTGGGTTTGTCCATCCCCCTTGCCTTTCGGGCATATCCGCGACGTGTCAGGCATATCGGCAACAGCCTGGGCCATATGATTGCCGTTCTGCTGATCAGCATTGCCATTAGTGCCTTGCTGGTTGTATTGATTGTCATTCCGATACTCGGATCACACTTTACCATTATTTTAACAGCCGTACTTATTGTCCTTTCAGGAATTTACCTGCTTTACAAAGATTCCAGGCTCATACGGGCATTCCGGGTGGGTTATGCCCTACTGGTATTCCTGCTGCTCATTTTCAGCCTGGGCATATTACATATTAACAGGGAACATAAAAAAGACATTACCATCCTGAAAAAAAGAGAAGGCATGTCTGTATCGGTTATAGCCCGCTATGTGCAAGCAGGTGAAAAAAAAGTTTATGTTAACAGCCATTACGCCTTTGGCACTGATAAGCAAAGCATGGTTATTCAACAAGCAGCTGCTTTAATCCCCAATTTGCTAAACCTGCAGATCAGATCGGCTGTCGTTACCGGATTCGGAACGGGCATTACCGCAGCAAAACTCGAATCACTGGAGATCAGTCATATTCATATTACCGAACCACACGGTGAAATTATTAAAGTTTCAGAGGAAGTTTTTGCCAACGAGAACAATGATATCATCACCAGCAGTACTGTTAAACTTAACATCGAAGACCCACACGGTTTCCTGACACGTTTACCCGTTAGGGTTGATCTCATCACGCAGGGCTGCAACCAGTTGTACGATATACCAGGCATGTTCCATGTTGAATATTTCAGACAATGCAGAAATTTACTCACAGCCAATGGCATGCTGTGCCAGCTGATTCCGGTTGGCATATTAGACTCCTGTGAACTGAAGTCCATTATTAACGCCTGTAGCATTAACTTTGCCACCACAACACTATGGCTTGCTTCAGCGGATTATGCACTCCTTATTGCTACACGGGAGCCACTTTCGGTGAACTATTGTACACTTCATGAGCGCTTTGCAAAATTGAATGAATCATTCCTTCCGCTCACCCGTGAGTTTCCCGATGCTGAATCTTTTCTGGCAAGCTTTCTTTTATTACAACAGTACCCGATACCATCGGCAAATGCCAATAATAGACCCTATGTGGAATTCAACCCCACAATACCGCTACGCGCTCTATCATCACTTCCTTTTTTGTTAAAACAGCAGCCGGGCATTGACCAGTGGCTCGTTTTCGATAACAACTGCGAGTCTTCACACGATGATATCCTATTAAAAATTAACCTGCTGCACACCTTGATGAAGGAGCAATTGTTTGCGACCACAAGTGAGATGGTGCTGCCATAGCAGTTCCCAGGGCAAACCCATCACCTTTTCATTGCTGATTGTTCATTGTTAATTGCTAATTGTTAATTGCTAATTGTTAATTGCTAATTGTTCATTATACTTGCAGCCACTTATGTGGATCATCCTGGGTATATTT
>JAFGVG010000170.1 GCA_016938095.1 Bacteroidales bacterium | reverse complement strand
AGCATCAGTTCATATACATTGCGCATTTTTTGCAATGCCAGGTCAATGTCAATGCCTGGGATGCGACCATCGTCGGGAAAACTGCCGATCAGTTGCTCAATTTCCTTCAGACTCTCTAAAGCCGCTTCAAATGTATGCCTGTAACTCATTGAATTATATTAAGATTATAATCGTTTTGATTTCAGCCGCTAAAAGCGTGCTGATTAACCATCTATGGTAGTGTTGATTTTATCTGTACATGTTGGGTTACCAGGTCATTCCATGCGACACTGTTCAGCGCCGGTTCGTTGCTTTTCAGCTCATTCCAGGTTGCGCTGATGTTTTCGATCCGGTTCTCGTCGCTCGGGTGGGTACTTAAAAACTCAGGTATTCCGGTGCCGGCAGTGTTCTGCTCCGCTAACATTTTCTGAAAGAATCCGCCCACCCCCAAAGGATTGTACAATTCGGAATCTGCCGTATAAAAAACTGCATACCGGTCGGCTTCGTTTTCATTTTTCCGGCTGAAAGCCAGAATGGTACCGTTTAACGCCAGACTCGAAAGGATCTGCTCCAACTGGGTGGCCTCATTCCCCATTATTATGGAAAGGAGCACTGAAAAACCGTATTCCTTGGTCATGGCCTCTGTGCTATGCCGGCGGTCGGTATGCGCAATCTCATGTCCCATGACACCTGCCACCTGGGCACCATTGTCGAGGTACTTGAGCAAGCCCGTATAAATATAAAGATAGCCGCCCGGAGCTGCAAAAGCATTAACCACATCACTGTTGATCACGGTAATTTTCCAGTTGAACTCATCGCGGTACATAATTTCCTCCGAAGCCAGAATATTGTTCATCATGGTTTCGAGATAAGTATAAACCGCCGGGTATGCTGTACGGCTAAGTACCGGGTATTCATCCGGACTTGCCAGCACGGCTGAATCGAGCTGTTCACCAAAAGCAATATCCTGGGAAACGGTGAAGAAATTCAGGTCGTTATCCTTTGAACAAGCGAATATGGCCAACATGGCCATCCCAACAAAAAAAACGCTTAATTTGCTCATCATGCCGGATATAAATCAATTAAAAATAACAATAATTCTCCAGCGTAAAGATACAAAACCTTAATAAACCACAGTCGAATGCATGGGCCTGATTGTTATATGTTTTTCTTTTCTACTGATAAAGGTTTTTCTATTTTTGCGCTTCTATTATAAAACGTACCATGAAGAAATTAATTATTGTTTGGCTTTTCTTTTTACCGATAACGACATCCGCCCAGCAACTCCAGCTGCATTACGATTTCAGCAACGACCGTGAACACTTAACCACCACCCTGGAGATGTTCAGACCCGACACCTTAGGCTCCACCTTCTGGTTCGTGGATTTTGACTTTAATCTCCCGGGAAGTCCCCGCAGCATGTCAGCTGCCTACTGGGAAATAGCCCGCGAGTTTTATATTCCCGGACTGCGGAACAATCCGCTGTTCGACCAGCTTACCTTTCATATCGAATACAACGACGGATTCACTGCCTACAAAATTGCCGGTGACACGCTGGGAGCAGCCAGCTACAACAGTGTGTTCCTCACTGGTTTTGGGCATCCCCTGCGCATCGGAAAACTCATCCTGAGCACGCAATGGCTCTGCCGAATGCCCCGCGGTATGGACACTCCCGATTTTCAGTTCACCCTGGTATGGTATCAGCCGGTTTTCAGCAACCGCCTTTTGCTGACGGGATATGCCGACTTCTGGTCGCAGGATAAAATGGCCAACCCCGACAAAAAAGAGCTGGCATTCCAGACTGAGCCACAGCTGTGGTTTTTGCTTAACCCACACCTGGCTCTGGGTGGTGAAGTTGAGATCAGTAAAAACTTCCCTGTCGGACCAAACGACTGGGAATTCAGGCCCACCCTGGGATTGCGCTGGGAATTCTGACAAGAAATAGTTTCCTGCCGGACGGAAACAAAAAATGGGCTATTTTCGCTCCTTTGCCACGAGACAATTATACCATGATCAGATACAGGTTTCCCTTACTGGTTTTACTCATACTGGCAGGTGCAAGCGCATTCAGTCAGAAAACTGTCGTATCGGGGCACATAGTAGATGATGAAACCGGTGAAGCCATACCCTATGTCAATATTGGTTACCTGCACAGCCTCGTTGGCACCATAAGTGAAACCGACGGTTCCTTCTTCCTTTCCACCACAAAGGCTACTGATACCCTGATGGTTTCAAGCCTCGGATATGAAGTAACACGATTGCCTATTAAAATTGGCACTACACAAAATATCGAGATCAGGCTGGTACCCAAAAGCATTGCACTCGATGCTGTTGTAGTCAAACCAGGTGAAAACCCGGCTTTCAGGATCCTGAAGAAGATCAACGAGCACAAAAAACAAAACAACCCCGACAAACTCTCGGACTACCAATATAAGGCCTATACCAAGCTCCGGCTCGACATGAACAACATCGACCAGAACTTTAAAGATGCCCGCTTGCTCAGGGATTTTGGGTTTGTATTCGATTACATGGATTCTTCAGAAGTCTTCAATAAAAACTACCTGCCACTGCTCATCACAGAAACCGTTTCGAAAATCTATCGCTCAAATAATCCACCGGTAAACCGCGAAGTAATTGAAGCCTTTAAAATAAGCGGTATCGAAAATAAAACTGTTTCACAGTATACCGGGAAAATGTACCAGCATCTGAATATTTATGACGATTTTATCCTCTTCTTCGATCCGGGCTTTGTGAGTCCCATTGCCGATGTAGGCCGGCTATACTACAGGTACCTGCTGGAGGACAGCGCCAACATCGACGGAACATGGTGCCGAAAAATCTCCTTCCGTCCCAAACGAAAACAGGAAAGGACATTTCACGGTTTTATGTGGGTGGCTGATACGTCTTACGCTATTAAAAAAGTGCAACTCAGGGTTTCTGCCGATGTTAACCTGAACCTGTTGAAGGATATGGTGGCCACTTATGAATACGACCGGATCAATGACACCACCTGGTTTCTCACCAGCGAAGATTTGATCATCGACTTTAACCTGGCCGAAAAAACCTACGGATTCTTCGGACGGAAAACAGCGGTTTACGACAGCATTTACTTCGACCGGATGGTGCCTGAACCGGT
>JAFGVG010000169.1 GCA_016938095.1 Bacteroidales bacterium | reverse complement strand
TGAACCAACGACTTATCGATGGAGAAGGGTGTCATTCCGCTGAGTTGCACGGTCCCCAGGTAACCGTATACACTGTGTTTATCGATATCAAACAGGGGTTTTATGTAAATGAGGCAACTGATATAGGTTTCGTCACGCCGGAGTATTTTGCTTTTAACCAGTTTAATTACCTTCTTTTTTGCCACCTCATCGGTAGCTTTGGTAATTTTCTGTAACTCCCTGTTGCTTACCAGGCGGTCAAAACGCAATTCTTTCTTGTAGAAATCGTTGAGGGTGCTGTAGCCAAGTAACCGGGCCATCTGGTAGTTTGCCACCAGGGTGGTTTCGGGACTGTTAAAAAACAAAAAACACGGCTCATCAATAAATTCCACCAGCTCCTGGTACAAATGAACACATTGGCGAGTTAATACGCCTGATGAGGGAATATCACTTTCCGGTGTTACAATGCGCCGGTAAACAGATCTCATGCAATGGGAATTGTTTCCTTAAAGGTAATAAATTCCTGTAAACTGATAGCATATTGCCGAAATCTTTACCATTGTCCTATAAAGCATATTGGCTAACGCCTGGCTTCATTCAGCAGATTGCTGCTGATGACGCCTGCAGAAGTGTCAAAAACAACTTTACGGCCAACCTTTCCACCTGTTTCAATGGAATTGACCGGAATATTGTTTTCCATCAAAAAGAAAAGGGCTACATCCACATTTTGTTTTCCGATATTGAAACTGGGACCGGTGTCCATAAACATGGAACTACCCCCGTAAATTCGTGCCCTGATTGAACCTTTTTGGGCGCCGGTCTTTATCATTTCTTTCAGCATATGGGCAAGGGAAGTATCCCCGTACCTGAGCTTATTCGGGTCATTCGATTTGTTCAGGGGCAGCATGTAATGATTCATACCCGATATTCTTTTCTCGGAATCGAACATGCAAACCGCCACGCAGGAGCCCAGTATGGTGCTGATTTTTAAAGGGTCAGCTGTAACAATCAATTCTCCTGGCAACAGGTAAGTAATTTCATTACCAATGTATTCCGGCACACAATCAGATTTAGGTACGAATTAAAACACCACAAGGCAGGGTTGTCATCTTGGGAATAGAAGCAAATATAAAGCAAAATACCTATATCATGCAACACCGGTTATTTCACTACAACCACCCCCGCTTCCTCCAGTTCCTGTAGCTGCGACCCTGGTACTTTAGTGTTGGTGAGATCTACATATTCCAGTTTGCTCATCCCAAACAGGGAAGAGATGTCCTTCACCGGGTTGTTGGAGAGATTCAGGTTTTTTAAATGATGCAGGTTAATCAGGGTTTCCAGTTCCTCGATACGGTTATCCGACAAATCCAGTTCCTCAAGGTGCTTCAGTCCCCATAACAACGAAATATCACTGATGGCATTACCCGACAGATCCATCACCAGGGCATGAATGCAATACTGAACCCCATCCAGATCGTTGATGCCCGATTGCGAAAGCTCAAACTCATCTGTGTCTTCGAGGTAATGGGGTGGAAATTCCACAGCGGTATTTCCGTACATCCTTATTTTAACGGCGTCGTAAAAAGAATATCTCTTTTTATGGTTGGTTTTTTCGCGCTGATGCTCAGCCGGTTCTGTTTCCCTGCTGTTGACCACTGTAAATCCTTCAAGGTTCACATCCCATTCATACACCGGTGAGTAGTCAATGTCTTCGTAGCTACTGAGGGTAATTGCAATTTCTTCAATTCTTCCAAGCATAAGAATATGTGCGTACCCCAGTAACGAATCGTGATCATCATTCGCGGCAAGCCGGTCTATTTCATTGCGGTGAAAATCTCCCCGGTCGGGGTGGTACAGCATCATAAGCTTTGAGAAAAACCTGCCTTCATCATCAATTACTATATCAACCGATTCACTGATCATTTCGGCTATTTGTTTCAGTGTTCCGAATTGCTCATCCTTATACAAACCAATCAGGGTAACCGTTATCCGGTTCAGGTTAGGGGTGGCGTAAGCTTCTTTGATTTTTTGGTGGAGGTCGTTGGTGGTCATAGATAATTTGAAAATTTGAATACCTGCTCTAAGGTAGGTCTGATTATCGATTTTATCGAAAGGCAAAATTACTACAATACAGACAGCTTATAAATGCTTATTTTTGCTTTTAACAAATAAATATTACATGAAAAAGCGCTTACTTGGGAAAACCGGATTTGAAATATCCGAAATCAGCCTGGGAACCTGGCAGGTGGGTGGCCGTTGGGGTGATCCCTTCAGTCACCGGAATGCCGCTGAAATATTGGCAACTGCTGTAGATCGTGGTGTTAATTTCATCGACACGGCCGATGTATACGGCGACGGTGAAAGTGAGAAGGCAGTAGGTGAATTCGTTCGTTCAAGGAGCGAAAGGATTTTTGTGGCTACCAAATGCGGACGCAGGCTTAATCCGCATACCGACAGTTCCTACCAGCCGGCAGCACTCCGAAAATTTGTCGAGGACAGCCTCCGTAACATGAAGCTCGAAACCATAGATTTGATACAGTTGCATTGTCCTCCCACCGAAACCTATTATCGTCCCGAAATTTTCGGGTTGTTTGATGAACTGAAACGTGAAGGCAAAATCGGGAATATGGGGGTGAGTGTCGAGCGGGTTGAGGAAGCCATGAAAGCCATTGAATATGACAATGTGACCACCGTGCAGATCATTTTCAACATGTTCAGGCAACGGCCAGCCGAAAAGTTCTTTGCCGCTGCTGCTGAAAAGCAGGTTGGTATTATTGCCAGGGTGCCATTGGCCAGCGGATTGCTTACGGGCAAATTCACCGCATCCACCTCTTTTGGAAAAGACGATCATCGCACTTTTAACCGCAACGGTGAGGCATTCGATAAAGGCGAGACTTTTTCAGGCATAGATTACCGGAAGGGATTGCAAGCGGTGGAGGACTTGAAAAAGGCTTTTCCGCAAGGCACTGACTTAACTTCTGTTGCATTGAAATGGATTTTGATGCATCCCCAGGTGAGTTGTGTGATTCCGGGGGCTTCACGACCGGATCAGGTTATATCCAATTTGGAGGCTGCAGGCGTTCCTGACCTGACTGCCGGTCAGCTGGAGGCTGTGAAAAGGGTTTATTTGCAACTTCTTTGGCCCGATCTGGCCAAAGAAAAATGGTAATAAGGTCAGAATATGGAAATAGGTGAAACGCTGCATGTATTGACCCGGGAGGAATGGCGCTCCTGGCTGGAAAAGAACTACGATAAAGCCAAGGACATCTGGCTGGTATATGCCAATAAAAAGTCGGGTAAACCCCGTATCCCCTATGACGAAGCAGTGGAGGAGGCACTTTGTTTTGGCTGGATCGACAGTATTGTAAAAAGGATGGACGACCATTATGCTGCCCAGCGCTTCAGTCCCCGCAGGGCCAAAAGTCAGTTTTCTGAACTAAACCGGGTTCGCGTGAGAAAGATGATAGAACTTGGAAAAATGACAGAAGCCGGGTTAAAAAGCCTCAACCACCACCTGATGGTCGATAATGGAACTGTCCGGGAGCACAAGCCTTTTAAAATGCCAAAGGATATTATGGCTGTTCTTAAAAAGGATATAGAAGTCTGGAAGAATTTCAATGCTTTCCCGGAGGATTACCGGCAGGTAAGGATTGCCTATATCGATCATGCACGCGAACGCGGCGAAGAATTCGAAAAGCGACTGAATTATTTTATAAAAATGACCCGGCAGAACAAGATGTTTGGGTCGAAGGTGTAAACATTCAAATGGTAAACCATGAAAACCTTAAAAGATTGTATTGATTTTGCCAATGAAAATAAAGTAAGCTTTCTGGCCACCGCAGACGGCGACCAGCCCCGTGTAAGAGCACTGGGTTTTTGGTTTGCCGATGAAACCGGCTTTTATTTTCAAACCGGAAGCATCAAAACCCTGTACAGACAATTATTGAAAAACCCGAAAACCGAGGCCTGCTTTTACCATCATAATGGAATGATCAGCACCATGCTCCGGGTTAACGGTGCAGTTGAGTTTATTGATGATCTCAGACTCAAGGAAAAAGTACTGATTGAACGGCCATTCCTGAAGGAATTCGGACTCACCATCGAAAGTCCCGGCCTGATCATCTTCAGAATTGCCCATGGTGAGGCACATTTCTGGACCATGGAGAACAATCTGAAGCCGAAGGAAATGATACGGTTTTAGGGGGGACTGTTAGTCTGCTAAGTCTGCTGGTCTTCTGGTCTGCTAAGTCCGGGGAAAGCTGTGAGTTGCGAGCTACGATTAGTGGGGGCAGCCCATAGACATCAAACTAACGATTCATTTTCTGGTTGTCATTCGTATCCTTAATAGTTGTATGGTTAAATTAACCCAGTGACCTTAACAATTACAGGATTGTCAGTTGTTTTGAGGTCTTTAACCAGTTTGATTAACCGCTGATGAGCTACAGAATCAGTATATGGGCCTTTATGCGTGTGTTCTTCATTGAAAAAATTGATGATTTCGAATGCATTAAACCATGAATACATTTCATTTTTTTTATGATCTATAAAGCTCGGCCAAAACGGTAAGCCTCCGTCAATGTCATTATTAAACCCCAACCAACTATTACCTTTTAGCAGTGTAAGTGATAATGTTTTTTTATTGAACACAACAGCAACCCTGGTTTCATTTATTGGTAAACTTCGACCAAAGACGTATATGTTTTCTTTTGTTATATTTTCAAACGGGTAATGATTATGGAAATCAAATGTGATGAATAAAAAATTTTCACTATCGGTGATGTCGGTTATAGAAATATACTCAGATGCCTTTTGGGAGTAATCAATCAGTGAATTATTAAAAACTTCTGGCGGTATTTTGAATTTACCAAACTTCAGTAAATATTCCGGTACGATTTTCAAATTTTCATCGATATAGTACAAGGTATCATTTATCCCATCCTTAAAATGAATTCTATCAAATCCATATATGATCTGTCCCATTTCCGCCTGTGAAAAAAAAGGTTCTTTTTTAATGTAGGATATCCTATTACTGGAACTATCAAGAATCAGCCCATTAGAATCAAAGAAGTATAATCTGTTTTTTTCATTTCCTTTAAAGATAGGGAGTATAGAGACAAATTTATTTTTTCCTATATATTGCCCGGTAAAGCAAATGTTTGTGGGTGTATCAATTGTGTTTAGATAGGCCCCATCAAAAGAATATACATGTATTTTATTATTGGATGAAATATATACTAATTGATCGGTAATATTTACGGATACCTTTCCAATATTTGCATATTCACCAGGTCCATTGCCCTTATTTCCTATATCATGAATAAAAACACCGTTTGTATCATAAGTTTTACAGAAATCTATACCATACACAAAGATTATATTCTGATATTTCATTATGCCGCGGATTTCCCCCAGTGGACTTTGCGTTTCAATTGGTATATATTCAATCTTCTTAGCAATTGAAGACAGATTTAGAGTGGATATGTTCTGAATATTTTCATCGAGATCAATTTTGGGCAAATGATTATACCCAGATTCCAGACCGCAGGATTTGAATATGAGTAATATAAAAATGGATACAGTGTATTTCATTTCTTTGTTGATTTGTTATTCGTGAAAGTTGAATTTAAACAATTTAAGTAATACATAAACAAGATTTATGGAAGGGCTTGCAATTAATAGGACTTATGGGAATATTTTGTAATGGAATAAATTGCTTTTTAAAAGCATTTATATTTCTAAGTTATGAATAATGGCACTTGAGAAATCTGGTGTTCGGTGTTATTGTCTTCTAAGTCTGGGAGCAGCTGTGAGCTGTGAGTTGACTGCAACTGCTACTTTTATTTGTCTTCTGATATGATGGTCTTCTGGTTTATTAAGTCTGAAAACGGCTGTGAACTGGCAAGAAGATCTGCGAAATCTGCTTCATCTGCGTTGATCTGCGAGAAACATCTGCGAGAAATCAATTCAGTGAGAAATACTTTTACCCGAACTCACAACCGCGCGCCTCTCAGCCGCAGGCTGTTACTCACAACCGACACGGAGCTCATGGCCATGGCAGCGGCGGCGATCATCGGATTCAGCATAAAGCCCCAAATGGGGAATAATAATCCGGCAGCAACCGGAATACCTATTATATTATAAATGAAGGCCCAGAAAAGGTTTTGCTTAATGGTTCGCACGGAAAGTTTTGATAACCTGATGGCTTTTGCAATCTTTCGGAGATCGGATGATATGATGGTCAT
>JAFGVG010000168.1 GCA_016938095.1 Bacteroidales bacterium | reverse complement strand
TATTTCCAAGGGCTATGCCTCCTTCGACTATCACTATACCGGTTATAAACCCGCTCAACTGGTACGTCTGGACATACTGCTTAACGGTGACCTGGTGGATGCTTTATCGTCGCTCATTCACCGCGACCATGCCTACAGTTTCGGGAGAAGAATTTGTGAAAAGCTCCGGGAACTGATCCCACGGCAGCAGTTTGACATCGCCATTCAGGCCGCCATAGGGGCCAAAATTATCGCACGCGAAACAGTGAAAGCTGTGCGCAAAGACGTTACCGCCAAATGCTACGGAGGTGATATAACCCGTAAACGCAAGCTGCTGGAGAAACAAAAGAAAGGTAAGAAGCGCATGCGGCAGATCGGTAACGTTGAAGTACCCCAATCAGCCTTTTTGGCTGTGTTAAAACTCGATTAATTAGTGTCTGTCCATAAAGTCCCATTTGCTGCGTTACGGGTCAGTTCTTCTGCACCCTGATCGACAATTCCTTAAGCTGAGCCTCGGAAATTTCCGACGGACACTCGGCCATCACGTCGCGTGCGGCGTTGTTCTTGGGAAAGGCAATCACATCGCGTATGGAATCTTCTCCGGCAAACAACGATACCAGGCGGTCGAATCCAAAGGCAATACCGCCATGGGGCGGAGCGCCGTAGCGAAATGCCCCCAGCAGAAAGCCGAACTGGTTTTGTGCTTCTTCGTCGGTAAAGCCGAGCGACTTAAACATACGCTTTTGCAAAGCCTCATCGTGAATACGGATAGAGCCGCCGCCCACTTCAACCCCATTGATCACGCAATCGTATGCGTTAGCCCTTACCCGTGCCGGATCTGATTCGAGGTATTGGGCATCTTCGGGCTTGGGCGAAGTGAACGGGTGATGCATAGCGTAAAACCTTTTTGTTTCCTGGTCCCACTCCAGTAATGGAAAATCAACCACCCACAAAGGTTTGAATTCTTTTTTATCACGTAAGCCCAGCCGGTTACCCATTTCAAGTCGTAATTCACCAAGGGCTTTTTGTGTAGGCTGTTTTTCACCTGTCAATATCAATATCAGATCTCCTGCCACTGCCGCTGCCGCTGCCGCTATGCCCTTCAGATCATCAGGGGAGTAAAACTTGTCCATTGACGACTTATAGGTTCCGTCGGCATTGCAACGTATGTAAATGAGTCCCCTGGCGCCTACCTGTGGTTTCTTGACAAAATCGGTCAGTTCGTCGAGTTGTTTACGTGTATATTCCGAGCAGCCCTGTGCCACAATGCCGCCAACGTAGGGCGCATCGTCAATTACGCCAAATCCTTTCCCTTTGCAGGCATTGGCAAGATCAACGAATGTCATGCCAAAACGTATATCGGGTTTATCGCTGCCATATTTTTCCATAGCCTCGGCAAATGTCATCCTGGGAAAACGGGTTTCGAAAATAACGCCCTTTACTTCCCTGAAAAGATGCCCGATAAGTCCTTCGAACATGTCCAGAATGTCGTCCTGGTGCACAAACGCCATTTCGCAGTCGATTTGGGTGAACTCAGGCTGCCGGTCGGCACGCAGGTCTTCATCGCGGAAGCATTTCACAATTTGCATATACCTGTCGTAGCCAGCTACCATCAGCAACTGTTTAAAAGTCTGGGGCGACTGTGGCAGGGCATAAAACTGACCCGGGTTTACGCGCGAAGGCACCACAAAATCGCGTGCCCCTTCGGGGGTACTTTTGATCAGCACCGGTGTTTCCACCTCAATAAATGCCTGGCTGTTCAAATAATTGCGGGTTTCAAAGGCCATCCTGTGTCGCAGCATCAGGTTGTTCTTCAATGGATTTCGCCTCAGATCGAGATACCGGTACTTCATCCGTAACTCGTCTCCGCCATCCGATTCGTCTTCGATGGTAAACGGAGGGGTGGCGGCGGCATTCAGCACGTTAAAAGCAGTAACCTGAATTTCAATGTCGCCTGTGGGCATTTTGGGGTTTTTGTTGCTCCGCTCATTCACATTACCTTCGGCCATCAGCACATATTCACGGCCCAGTTTACGGGCTTCGGTGCAAAGTCCGGCATTGGTTTCCATGTTGAAAACAAGCTGGGTAACACCATAACGGTCGCGCAAGTCAATAAATGTCATTCCGCCCAAATCGCGTGAACGCTGAATCCAGCCGCTTAGGGTCACTTTTTTCCCCTGGTCGCTTATCCGCAACTCGCCACAGGTATGAGTTCTGTACATGGTATTAATCCGTTAATATGACTGCGAAAATAGGAATTAAATTACAATATTTGCTTATGGAACTATACAGCGACGAATATTTCATGCGCGAAGCGCTTAAGGAGGCCCAAAAGGCACTCGACCATGATGAAGTACCGGTGGGTGCGGTAATTGTATGGAAAAACCGGATCATCGCACGGGCACACAACCTCACCGAAACCCTGAATGACCCGACTGCCCATGCCGAAATGCAAGCCTTTACCGCTGCCACCAATGCCATTGGCGGCAAGTACCTGAGCGATTGCGTGCTGTATGTAACCCTCGAACCCTGTGTGATGTGCGCAGGAGCTTCTTACTGGACGCAAATAGGTAAAATTGTTTTTGGCGCCAATGATGAAAAAAGAGGTTACACGCTGGTGAGGGACAGTTTGCTGCATCCAAAAACTGTTGTACAGGGCGGCATTCTGAAAGAAGAGTGTAGCCGGTTGCTAAAAGATTTCTTTGAACTTAAGAGGTCGTGAATTCCGATGCTGTTGTAATCAAAATAACGATTCACTCATTCAGGCAATCAATGTTCGAACATTCTGCCAATGTTAACCTGAATGCCAATGGAGTAGAAAAGCATCTGGTGAGTGAATTCAAATTTTTCTTTCAATGGTAATGAATATCCCCATTGAAAAATCATTCTTACATATCTAAATCCCACTTTAGCAGTAACCGCTGGTTCAAAAAACACACCGGTGCTTTTAACTGGTCCCTGATACATATCAATCACAATTAAACGGGTTGCAATACTGTAGTCAAGGATGTCGGAGAACCCGCCAATGGCAGGTTGTATAAAATAACTTCTGTATTTTGCACTGGTATATGGGTAAAACAATTCCGTCTCAAAATAATTTACACGCCCTAAACCATAACCCCCAAATACTTCATACCGGCCTGTTTTTAAAAACTTTTTATAATAGCCCACTCCCGCTTCCATATAACTGTGCTTATGGAATTTACGGGTTGAATCATTGGTATGGTCAATAAAGCTGCCATTGGTCATTATGCCAAAATTATCGGTGATGGCATAGGACAGTTGTGCATCAAAACCAGATGAACCGGTATGCAGAGAGGCCTGAAACTCATTCTTATTTTTGAACATGGGTGAGTTCACTACATGGGGAATATAAGCAGGAGCGCAGGAGACAATGGTCAGGCTTAAACAGACAAGCGCCGGATAGCAGTGCCATTTTTTTATTTTGGTTTTCATGGTTTCCTGATTTATGGGTATCCAAAACTAAGGAATCAACAGAAAAAGGAATACTAAAAACAAAGGCAGAACGAAGCGTCTTTATGAATATGCAGAAGCTATGATCGACGCGTCATTGTATCCGTCAGCTAAGCAATCCAAGAATATTGAGATTGCTTCACTTCGTTCGCAATGACGGCGGCACTCCGTTACCAATAACGCCTTCGTACAATCTCGTACAGTCCGGGGTGAACTTAATACTTAAAGCTTGTCAATAAAGTTGGAAAAATGTTTAACTGGTAATGTGTCTGTTCAGAGAGTTCCATTTGCAAGGCTTGCGAAGTCCGAAAATGCGGAGTTTACTATTCGTAAATGAGCAATTTTCGGACAAGCGTAACGCAGCAAATGGGACTTTATGGACAGACACT
>JAFGVG010000167.1 GCA_016938095.1 Bacteroidales bacterium | reverse complement strand
TCGGTCCGGAGGGGCTCGAACCCTCGACCCCATGATTAAGAGTCACGTGCTCTACCAGCTGAGCTACGGACCGAAAGCGGGTGCAAAGTTAAAAATATTTCGGTAATTCCAAGATTATTTTCCGGATATTGATTGCCGGGGACCAATGGCCTTTCCCGGCCATGCAGGATTTATGTAATAAACACAGGTAGTGAAGGAATTGGATTGTTGTATGATTTGTCCCCGTTCGTGCGGCGTAAACAGGAACGCTGGTGAAACAGGGTATTGTGGTTCAGATAACCTGTACCATATAGGATCGATTTGTATTCACCATGGAGAAGAACCTGCTATAAGCGGTAAAAAAGGCATATGCAACGTATTTTTCACAGGATGTAACCTGCAGTGCCTGTATTGTCAAAATTATCAGATAAGTCATACCGGAAGAGAACGGGTGGATAAGGCTCTTACCCTTGACGAAGTTATCGAAAGCATTATTCATTTGCTGAACCAGGGAATTGAAGCTGTTGGTTTTGTAACCCCCACCCATTTTACCCCGCATGTTAAAACCATTATTGCTATGCTGAACCAGAGGGGTTATCATCCCATTACGGTATACAATACCAACGCGTACGATAGCCCACAGGTTATCAGAACATTTGAAGGTTTAATTGATGTTTATCTGCCTGATTTCAAATATTTCGATCCGGCTCTGGCGGCTGCCTTTTCCGGTGCCGGTGACTACCCCAAAGTTGCCCGGGAAGTGCTGAAGGAAATGTACCGGCAAAAAGGAAGCACAGTAGTGTTGAATAATGAAGGTCAGGCCGTTACCGGATTAATCATCCGGCACCTGGTATTACCGGGTCAGGTTAAAGATTCAGTTAATATTCTTAAATGGATTGCTGAAACGTTATCCCCCTCAATTACTATTTCACTCATGTCGCAGTACTACCCTACTGCTTGTGTTGCCGGTCATCCATTGCTGGGCAGGCAAATTACAGCAGCTGAATATCATCAGGTATCGGACGCAATGGAAGAACTGGGTTTTCACAAAGGGTGGATTCAGGATTTTAACAGTGCAGAAAATTACAGACCCGATTTTTCAAGGGAGAGTCCTTTTGAAGACGCTTAAATCTGGAAAATAATAAAACAAGCCCGACAACTGCTATTCAATTTTTTCCAGGTTGTCCATTCCTTCTATTTCCATACTTTTGGCCAATTTGGATATGTTTTTCATATCAATTTCGCCTTGAATACTGATAAGTACGCTTTCAGTTTTTCCACCAATAACCATAAGAAGTTCAGCCACTTTCCCTTTTTCCTCCCTGACGAAAAATTTGATGTCCTGGTCTTTTTCTTTCACCATCATAATTTCCTTGTAGGGGGAGGAAGGAATAACTTTCATGATTTCGTTATAAAGATTGACCGGGACAGGTGTTGTAGGATCGTCGTCGGTAACAAGTATTTTTATGCAATTCAGCTTGCTCATGATCTGATCCATCTCTTCAGAGGTCTCTACGTTGGCCTCGTTGTTCCGGAACATATCGAACATATACTTTGATATGTATACAGAAGTATAACCCTCCTGGCCTGAATACTTATCGTAAAGCTTGTCCATAATACTCTGTGCCTGTAAGGCAGGCAACCCCCCCGTGAAAATCAGCATCAATACAATGCTTTTGACCATTGATATGTTTTTCATAGCTTGTTTATTTCTTAAGGTTTGATGATTTGTTGATAAAGGAAACCAGGTTCAGCATACCCAGGCTTTCGTCCATTCGTTCGAGTGTTCTGAGCTGATCCTGCCCTGTATTTATTTTAGTTACATTGGATAAAGGTTCAATGCCTTTGTTCATTTGCTGTGAAACAAAGAGTAAGGCCTTTTGGGTTTCGAGGTATGCCATCTGCGGATCTGCATAAGTATCTGTTTCACGATGGGTACCTGTGCGGTATAAAAAAAAGCCTGCCAAACCCACGACAGCAGCCAGTGAAGCTGCAATAAGAAGTCTGGAAAAGCGGTTACTGTTTTTCTCCGGTTTGTTTTGTGTTTCAAAATCATTAATACGATCCAATATGGAGTTATTAAGTGCATAGATGTCAACCGGTATATCCTGTGCAGCACTGAATAATTCAAACTGATTCCGAAACGGTAAAAGGTCAGCCGGCAAGGCAGGTCCTGCCTCCTGTATCCATTCCCTGAGGTATTTCTCCTCCTCAAGGGTGGTGTTTCCTTCGGTATATTTACCGATCAATTCGTATATTCGACTGATATCCATCGGTTTCTTTTTTAAGCATTTCTTCTTTTAGTCTGCTGCGAGCACGTGACAGATTAA
Organism: Bacteroidales bacterium; assembly: GCA_016938095.1. Classification (GTDB taxonomy): domain Bacteria; phylum Bacteroidota; class Bacteroidia; order Bacteroidales; family UBA10428; genus UBA5072. The sequence continues at coordinate 1,916 of JAFGVG010000167.1, read as the reverse complement.
CACGTACCGCGTTGATGTTCATATCCATAATATCTGCTATCTCTTCATAATCCATATACTCAAATTCCCTTAGCTGAATAATCTGACGCTGTTGCTCCGGTAGCTTTTCAAGCAGTGAATACAGCATTTTCAATCTATCGGCATTTTCCAGCGTATGGTGCGGATCGGAATCTTCGGACTTACCTTCGAACAGGGTCAGGTATGAAGGAACATATACCGGTCTGCTGGCTTTAATCCGGTCGAGGCACCAATTGCGTGTTACTTTAAAGGCAAACGCCTCAATACTGTTCAATTCGTCAAGTGAATCCTTAATTTTCCAAAGTCTTAGACAAACCTCCTGAACAGCATCCTGTGCTTCGGTTTTGTCTTTGAGTAAAAGGCAGGCATAATGATAAAGCCTTGGGCTCAACGGCAAAATTCGTTCTTTAAATCCGTTTATATCCATGCCTGCCTTTTAGTTGATCTCGCAAATTTACAAAACAGTGGTGATACCCCAATAATTACTGAATGTTATTCAGGTGTTCAAATCCCTGCATTTTAAATTTGCCAGCCATTTGAGCCATTTCGCTGAGTACCATGTCACCTTTAATCTGGATCAGTACGTTTTCATCTGATCCGCTTACAACAAGCAGCATTTCAATAATACGGCCATTTGATTCCTGAAAGAAGATAACTACATCCTGATCGGCCTCTTTTACTGTCATCATTTCTTTATAAACCGCTTTATCGAGCTTATCGACCAAGTCGGTTTTCAGGTTAATTTTGACTGGGTTATCACTAACTTTTTTTGCTGCGAGAATTCTGATTGATGTAAACCTGGAAGCAAAGGCGGAGTCTATTTGTTCAGCCTGAGCCTCAGCCATCATGTTCAGCATATCCCCTGATATATTCACAGAAGTTATACCTTCGACACCTGTGTATTTATCAAAGAACGAATTAACATGGTCTTTTTGTGCTGAAGCAGTTATCGCCATCAAAAGACTTAACGTAAGAAACATCATTTTTTTCATGGTATGTCTGATTTAATAGTTGTTTATAATGATTAATCTTCTCTACAATTCAAGACGACCCAACTATTGTTTCATTACATTAATACTAATTTTTCATGAAAAGAAAACAGCAAACAGCAATAACTCACTGATTAATTTTAACTTTACCGACATATTTTCCAACCAGTTATGAACCCAAAAAACATTATCATGAAAAAAACCGTATTTCTTTTGTTCCTTTTAACTTTTGCGATGACCACGGCCTGGTCACAATCAGTTGATGCTGTTATCAGTAAGTACTTTGAAAACGCAGGTGGCCTTGAAAAATGGAAAGCCCTGAAAACAATTAAACTTAACGGCATGTTTCCCACGCCCCAGGGTGAGTTTGCTTTCGAGATGAGTCGAAAAACACCCAACAAATACATTATTTCGCTGGATGTAATGGGGCAAAAAATGGTTCCACAGGCCTATGACGGTGAAACAGCCTGGATGCTGAATCCGTTTGCTGACCCTGCAACCCAGAAATTACCCGAAGATCAGGCAAAGACCGTAAAGCTTGACGCTGATTTTGAGGATCCTTTTATTGACTATGCCCGTAAAGGGTACATTGTTACTTACGAAGGTAAAGGTGATGTTGACGGCATAAAATGCGAAACACTTAAACTTGTCAAAACCACTGGTGTTGAAGGAGAGATTGTTGAAATGGTTTACTTTTTTGACAATGAAACATACCTGCCCATAATGGTAAAACAAAAGTCGACATTCGGCCAGATGGCAGGTCAGGAAGTTCAGGTATATTACAGCGATTACCAGGACGCCGGCGAGGGTATCATTATGCCGTTTACACTCGATACGCGGGTTAACGGCCAAAGTGTGCAACTGATAAAATTTACCAGTATTGCCGTGAATGTTGAGATTGGAGATGAG
>JAFGVG010000018.1 GCA_016938095.1 Bacteroidales bacterium | reverse complement strand
CGATCATTTTTTGGATGGATGTTGATAGCACTTGCCTTTTCATGCAATCAGGCGGGTGATAAAGGCGAATTGCGTATAAACGACATGAATTATTTCGAATTGCCGGGCCTTAATGTCATGGTGTTCGAGGATATATATCCCGAAGGACACCAGGGTGGAGTCGGTTTTGTTCAGCATGGCGTGCGCGTGGCCACTAACGGTGATGTCAGGCTTGAACCTACCCCCGGCCAGTTTCAACCCATTCCCAAAGTGGGCAAACGCACGGTTGACACGGACAAAAATGAAATATCCGTTAAGCTGTGGTATCCCGATTCGTCCATTAACCGCAAGGGTTTTAACCCTATCTTTTATCCCGATCTCACCTTTACATACCAGGTAAGGGTAGTGGGCGAGAACGACTATTTTAAGATCATTGTCGATATGGATGAGCCGGTTCCTGCCGAATGGCTGGGCAAAATAGGATTTAACCTCGAATTGTACCCGACCGACCTGTTTGGAAAAACCTGGATGATGGATGATCAGTCTGGTTTTTTCCCGCCCCAGGCAAATGGTCCTTCTACACTGGATGCCGAGGGTAATCACCAGGCAATTCCCATGGCTGTTGGTCGAAAGCTTACGGTTGCCCCCGAAGTCGACAAGCAACGCTTCAGTATAGAAAGTTCCACGGCCGATCTCGAACTGCTCGACGGGAGGATCCGGCATACCAACGGATGGTTTGTGGTGCGCTCTGCCATTCCCGAAGGTGCTACCAAAGGCGCCATTGAATGGACCATTAAGGTAAACCGTATGCCAGCATGGAAGGCCGATCCGGTGGTACATGTCTCCCAGGTGGGTTACCACCCGGGTCAGCCCAAGAAGGCGGTAATTGAGCTCGATGCTGCCGATAAAAAGCAGGCCAGGGCTAGTCTATTGAAAATCACCGGTAATGGTGAGGAAACAACGGTAAAGACAGCCAAGCCTGAATCGTGGGGAAAGTTTTTGCGTTATAACTGCTTATTGTTCGACTTTTCCGAAGTAAAGGAAGAAGGCACCTACCAGGTTGCTTATGGCGATTTCCGTTCCAATCCCTTTATTATATCCCCCGGTATATACAAGCGCCATGTATGGCAGCCTACCCTTGAGGTTTTTCTCCCTGTGCAGATGTGCCACATGCGTGTGGTAGATGCCTACCGCGTATGGCATAGCGTTTGCCACCTCGACGATGCGCTGATGGCGCCCACAGATACCAATCATTTCGACGGTTACCGCCAGGGTCCTTCAACACTCACGAAATACAAACCCGGCGACCGTGTTCCGGGCCTTAACAAGGGTGGGTGGCACGATGCCGGCGACGACGATCTGCGTGTTGAATCGCAGGCCGGAACCGTGCAACTGTTGTCGCTCGCCTGGGAAGAATTCAAGCCGGAACTCGATGCTACCACCATTGACCAGGCCAACAGGCAGGTCAATATTCATGTACCCGACGGGAAAGCAGATATTCTGCAGCAAATCGAGCACGGTGTGCTCACCATCCTGGGCGGATATGAGAGCTTGGGCAGGGTATACCGCGGCATTATCAGTCCCACCATCGATCAGTACACTATGGTTGGTGATGTGTCAGCGCAAACCAATAATATCCCTTATAACAATGCCGTGAAATTCAACGGCACCTTCGAAACACAGGCCGGCATAAAAGACGACCGTATGGTGTTCACCGAAGAAAATCCTGCACATGAATATAGTGCTATAATGGGTTTGGCTGCTGCTGCCAGGGCGCTGAAGGAATACGATGCCAGACTCGCAAACCGATGCCTGGTTGCGGCAGAAGACCTGTGGAGCCATCCACGTAAGCTACGTTCCTGGGATCTTTCGCAACAGATAAAGGCAGCATCGGAGTTGATGATGACTACCCAAAAAGATGTTTACCGGCAGTACCTGTTGCAAATGACCGATTCCATTGCCAAACGTATTGCATCGGTAGGCTGGATTGTGGTACGCACCATTCCCGTTGTTAACGATGATGGTTACAAAGCAGCCATTGAAAAAGCGCTGGGTGAACTGGCACAGCAGATAACAGAGCAGGGAAAAGAAACGCCTTACGGTGTGCCTTACCGGCCGCATATCTGGGGGGCTGGCTGGAATATTCAGGAATTTGGCGCGCATCAATACTACCTGGCTAAATTTTTCCCCGATTTGTTCAGCAACGATTTCATGTTCAGTGCACTGAATTTTGTGCTGGGCAGTCACCCGGGCGATAACACAGCAGCTTTTGCTTCCGGTGTTGGTGCAAAATCGGCCACGCGGGCCTATGGCTATAACCGGGCCGACTATTCCTATATCCCGGGCGGGGTGGTTAGCGGTACGGCACTTATCAGGCCCGACCTGGCTGAACTGAAAGAATTCCCCTTCCTCTGGCAGCAGACCGAGTATGTGCTGGGCGGAGGTGAGAGCAATTACCTGTTCCTGGTGCTGGCCGTCGACCATGTTCTTAGCGCTTCTGCCGACTAATGGCAAAAAATTACGCCATCTGTCCATAAAATGATCGGGTTAGTAGATTAGATTTTCATAAGGGTGTTGTGTTTAGGAAATTTGGCTGATGATTACCAAATTTTTAAACACAACACTTATGAAAAAAGCAATTATGTTGTCTTTGTCAGTGCTGTTTGCACTTACACTGACCTTAAAAGGCCAGCCGGGCGGCGGACCACCTTCACCCGAAGAAATGGCCAAACGTGAAAATGAACTGATGAAGTCGGAATTGAACCTTACATCCGACCAGCTTACCAAAGTCGAGGCCATTAACCTGAAATACGCCAATAAAATGGGCGAAATGTTTCAACAGGGACCGCCATCGGATTTTGAAGAAATGAGGAAAAAGATGGAAGCCATTCAGCAGGAAAAAAGGACAGAACTGGCAAAAGTCCTCAACGCCGATCAGCTGAAAAAATACGACGCCATGATGGCAGAACGTCGCCAGCGTGGCCCCGGCGGTCCACAGTAGAGACGCGATTCATCGCGT
>JAFGVG010000166.1 GCA_016938095.1 Bacteroidales bacterium | reverse complement strand
ATCAGTTCAAACCCTAAACAGTAGCCTATGTTGTACCTCCTGTTTGGATACCTCGAGAAATTAGACATCCCCGGTGCAGGGTTGTTCAACTATATTTCATTTCGTTCGGCCATGGCCGTGATCACTTCGTTGATCATTTCCACCCTTTACGGTAAGATAATCATTCGCCGGCTTCAGAACGCGCAAATTGGCGAAACCATACGCAATCTGGGCCTCGAAGGACAGATGCAGAAAAAAGGCACTCCTACCATGGGCGGGCTTATTATTCTCATATCGGTAATAATACCGGTACTGCTTTTTGCCAACCTGGGCAATGTTTACGTCCAACTCATGCTTTTCATAACCATCTGGCTTGGGCTCATTGGGTTTATCGACGATTATATCAAGGTTTTCAAAAAGAACAAAGAAGGTCTGCGTGGCAAATTCAAGGTCATTGCACAGGTAATTGCCGGCATAGTGGTTGGGCTAACCTTACATTTCAACGATGATATTGTGGCCCGTGAAAAAGTGCGGGACCAGTTTGGTGTTCCGGTAACACGCATCGAACAGGGCGAAGGCAACGAAAAAGATGTAATAAGCTATGTGACCCGTGAGGTAAAATCGACCAAGGTGAACGTGCCTTTTTTCAAAAACAACGAATTCGACTACGCCATGTTGGTTTGGTTCATGGGCGAAAAAGCCAGGGAATGGGCCTGGGTGGTGGTCATACTTGCCGTTATTTTCATCATCACCTTTGTATCGAATGGCGCCAATCTCACCGACGGTCTCGACGGCCTTGCGGCAGGATCATCAGCCATTATCGGTGCAACTTTGGGCTTGCTGGCTTATGTTTCAGGCAATACCATCATGGCCGATTACCTGAATATCATGTACCTGCCCAGTACGGGCGAACTGGTGGTATATATTGCGGCCTTTATCGGCGCATTGGTAGGATTTCTGTGGTATAATTCATACCCGGCCCAGGTTTTTATGGGCGACACCGGAAGCCTTGCCATTGGCGGTATTATTGCTGTATTTGCCATTCTCATCCGTAAGGAACTGCTAATACCTATTCTTTGCGGTGTTTTTGTCGCCGAAAGTCTGTCGGTAGTTATGCAGGTGTCGTGGTTCAAATTTACACGCATGCGATTTGGCGAAGGCCGCCGGATATTCCGTATGTCGCCCTTGCATCATCATTTTCAAAAACTCAACTATCCTGAGCCAAAAATTGTCACCCGGTTCTGGATTATAGGAATTCTTCTGGCCATCATCACTATTGTTACCCTAAAAATCAGATAACGATGGATAAACGCATTGTAATTCTCGGCGCTGGCGAAAGCGGAACCGGAGCAGCTGTTCTGGCAAAGAAACAGGGCTTTGATGTATTTGTTACCGATTCCGGCAAAATCAAGGATGTTTACAAAGAAACGCTTTACAACTACGAAATCGAATGGGAAGAGGGTAAACATACCGAAAGACATATCCTCAATGCCGCTGAGGTGATTAAAAGTCCCGGCATATCCGAGAAATCAGATATTGTTATGGCCATCCGCAAAAAGGGAATCCGCATTATTTCTGAAATTGAATTTGCCGGTCGATATACCCGGGCTAAAAAAATATGCATTACCGGCAGTAACGGAAAAACCACTACTACCACCCTTATTCACCATATGCTGCGTAAAGCAGGTTTGAATGCCGGTTTAGCCGGAAACGTGGGAAAAAGCTTTGCCATGCAGGTGGCAACTGAAAACTATGAATATTACGTGATTGAACTCAGCAGTTTCCAACTCGATGGCATGTACGATTTTAAAGCTGATATAGCCATATTGCTGAATATCACCCCCGACCACCTCGACCGATACGATTACAACCTTCAGAATTACGTCGACTCCAAGTTCAGGATAAGTCGTAACCTATCAGAAGATGACTTCTTTATTTACTGCTCAGACGACGAAATAACCATCAGGGAACTCGAGCGCATTGTTACCAAAGCCAAGCAACTGGGCTTTACCCTGAAAGAGCATCGTCAGCAGGGAGCCTACACCGAAGGAGACAACATGAAAATTGAGGTGGACGATGACCTGTTCGAAATGTCGCTCGCCGAACTGGCCCTGAAAGGAAAACACAATACCTATAATTCGATGGCGGCGGGGATTGCCGGTAACGTACTGAAGATCAGGAAACCCATCATTCGCGAAAGCCTCATGGACTTTGCCGGCGTTGAACACCGCCTCGAAAGGTTCATCAAAGTGCATGGTATTGAGTTTATCAACGACTCCAAAGCCACCAATGTAAATTCAACCTGGTATGCTCTTGAAAGTATGACCACACCGGTTGTATGGATAGCCGGCGGAACCGACAAAGGAAATGACTATTCCGAACTTATGGATCTGGTAAAGCAAAAGGTCAAGGCACTGGTCTGCCTCGGCATTGATAACTCAAAACTGCATAAAGCCTTCGATGGCATTATTCCGGTGATAGCGGACGCCGGATCAATGAAAGAAGCCGTACAGGAGGCATATAAACTGGGAAATACAGGCGATACAGTTTTGCTTTCGCCCTGTTGTGCCAGCTTCGACCTCTTTGAAAATTACGAAGACCGCGGCAGACAGTTTAAGAAGTACGTGAGGGAACTTTAAAAAATGAAGAAATGAAGAAATGAAAAATTAATAATAAAAAATAAAGAAAAAACATTTTTCAAATTATAGCAATACCACATTAATACATTAACTTCCTGATGCCAGCAAACTTTAAAAAATACCTGAAAGGCGACCCGGTTATATGGGCAGTGATCATATTGCTGTCGATATTCTCGTTGCTTGCAGTGTACAGCTCTACCGGTTCGCTGGCATACAGATTCCAGGGT
>JAFGVG010000165.1 GCA_016938095.1 Bacteroidales bacterium | reverse complement strand
TTATCCCAGCGTTTTATGAATGAGATTGACAAGCTGTGCCTTATGATGTACCCCGGCCTGTTTGTATTGAACTGCACCGTTTCTAAAAATCATCAGTGTGGGAACACCCTGTATCCCATATCGACCGGCAATTTCAGGATTCTGGTCTACATCAATTTTGATTACCCTGATCTGCTCACCCAACTCTGCAGCCACTTCTTTGAGAATAGGTGATTGAACCCGGCAGGGGCCGCACCACAAAGCGTGAAAGTCGACCACTACTGGGCGGGAATCCTGTATAAGGCTGTTGAAATTTCCCTGCATTGCCCTTAGATTTTTTCAGTGGTTACCACTTTTGCCAGAATGTCGGCATAGGTGAGAAACAGGTATTTCTTACCTTCAAATTCCATTTCTGTTCCGGTGAAAGGTTTGAACAACACCATATCACCAGGCTTTATCTCAGCCTTTTCTATCTGGCCCATCCATGCAACGGGTGCTGTCTTTGGCTTTTCCTTGGCTGAATCGGGAATAATCAAACCCGATGATGTGCGTTTTTCTTCCTTGTCGTCGGTAATATCAAGTACTACCTGCTGATTGATGGGCTGTAATTCTTTCATAAAGATTATTTAATTAAGTGTTTTTTATAATTATTGAATTTCAAGTAATTCTTTAAGCATGGGCTGATTGAAACCAACCACCATTCGGCCGTTGATATCGGTTTGGGGAACGCCCTGCTGACCCGACCGGCGAACCAACGCTTCAGCTGCCTGTTGATCGCGCGAAACATCAATATCGGTGTACCGGATGTTATTCTTCTGAAGCCACGATTTAAGGGTATTGCACCAACTACAGGTAGGCGTGGAATAAACTGTAACCTGCTTTTCCCTTTTTTCAGCATCCGGTGTGTTGGCCCGGAAAACAGTATTATCCATTAAAGCCTGGTAATAAATCGTGTCGTGACATCCCTTGATGGCATTTTCAAAATTTCCATTACTGAAAACCAGCAAAGCTGGTACACTGTCGATATTATATTTTTCATGAATATCCCGAACCATTGCCACATCAGCCGAATAAACCGGCACAGCACCGTCACCGGTTACCGCCGTTTCCAAATGCCGGTAGGCACATTGACTTTGCTCACTGCCAGCCTTGTAAAGCAACAAAAATGTTCTTTCATCGGCAGCAAGCCTTACCTGAAGATCGTTATAGGATTGAACAGCTATCATTTTAGGCACTTTGTATTTGTTTCATTAAAAATTCCTTGGATTTCACACCCACAAAACGGTTTACCTCTTTGCCATCCCTGAAAAGAACCATGGTGGGTATCCCCCTGACTTTGAACTTGCCGGCAAGCGACTGGTATTGCTCCACATTCACCTTGCCAACATAATGGTTCCCCTTTAACTCTCCGGCGATTTCATTCAGCACTGGGGCCATTACCCTGCAGGGGCCGCACCAGGCAGCCCAGAAATCTACCAGTACTACTTTGTTTTTGGTTTGGTGCTGAAAGTTTTTATCGGTTAACGTTAAAATCTTTTCGTGGTCATCTACCAGGGGAATGCTTTTCATTTTGGCTTTTGCCCTGAGTGTAAGAAAAACAAAAATGGCAATGACAATGCCCGTTATAATCAGTGCAGTTTGCATATTAAACAGTTATTAATGCGGATTGTTTTGCTTTTATTTCGTGCAGGTACTGCGAAGCAGCCAAAGCGGCCACAGTAGCATCGCCCACAGCGGTGGTGATTTGCCTGAAACGCTTGGCTATGCTGTCACCTGCAGCATATACCCCTTCGATGGGAGTAGACATATCCGGCCCCACCATTATTTCACCAAACTGGTTAAGTTTAACCTTCCCTTTCAGGAATTCCGTGTTAGGCACGTAACCGATAAATATAAAAACTCCGTCGGTTTTGAAAGGTGTAACACTACCATTACGTAAATTTTCGATATCAACCGACTCCAGGTTTTCGTTTCCGTGGAAAGCTGTAATCCGCGATTCCATAATGAAACTGATTGTTGGATTTTGTTTTGCTTCTTCCACAGCATGTTCAAAGGCCTGAAAGTGATCAAACTGGTGCACAATGGTTATCTTACTGGCATATTTGGTAAGCGAAACCGCCTCCTCCAGTGCAGAATTGCCACCGCCTACCACTACAATTTCCTTACCGGTAAAGAAATCCCCATCGCAGGTAGCACAGTAAGATATCCCCCTGCCTTTAAACTGATCTTCGCCCGGCACACCCAGTGTGCGCGATCTGCCACCCGGTGTGAGTATCATGCTGTGACTGGTAAATTCCTTACCATCGGAAAGGGTAACCCTTTTCAATTCGCCTTCAAGCGACAAATCCTTTATAGTAACATTGGTCTTAATGTCGCAACCAAAAGATGCAGCCTGCTTTTTCATGATATTGGCCAGCTGATAACCACTGATATGCTCAACCCCCGGATAATTGGCAATTTCGTGGGTAAGAATCATTTGTCCGCCTGCCACACCCTCGCTTACAATCAGCGTTTTCAGCCGGGCACGTGAAAGATAGATGCCAGCTGTAAGTCCGGCCGGACCGGCCCCGACAACAATGGCATCGTAATGATT
>JAFGVG010000164.1 GCA_016938095.1 Bacteroidales bacterium | reverse complement strand
GAAAATGCGGAGTTTACTATTCGTAAATGAGCAATTTTCGGACAAGCGTAACGCAGCAAATGGGACTTTATGGACAGACACTATTTAGCTATGCAGCAAAGATAGCGTTCATACAAAAGATAATTACGTCATAACGCTGAGGATTGTTTGCCAACCGGCTGGTTTTTTATGAAACCACCATTTGATCAGGATGAATTGCCCATATTTTCGGGTAAAAATACGCGTATTATAAATTATCACTTCTTACACGTCGAAGCTGCCCAAAAAAAACTTAATTTGGAAGATTAAAACCTTAGGATGGCATTAACTGACGAGCATAGCGAAATGAACGGTAATGATGAAAAGATATTCAGGTCTTTGTTCAATGAGTATTATGCCCCGCTATGCCTTTACGCCCTGCGTTTTACAAAAGACAAGTCAGCAGCCCGCGAAGTGGTGCAGGAAACTTTTGTTAAACTTTGGGAGCATCACGAAAAAATTGAGATCAATAAAAGCCTCTCGGGCTATTTGTACACATCGGTCAGGAACAACGCCCTGAACTATCTTAAACGGCAACAAATAAAAAACCATCACAACGAAGTCTATGCCGAACTTGTGCTTCGTGCACAGGAATATCTGACCATCACACGCGAAAACGGACTTTCGGTACTACTTGCCAAAGAGCTGGAGACTCAATTTAGGGAGGCCGTTGATGCCTTGCCTGAAAAATGCCGGGAAATTTTCAAACTCAGCCGGTTTGAAGGCTTAAAAAACGCCGAAATTGCCGATATAAAGCACATTACCATCAATACCGTTCAGAAGCAACTTTCGATCTCGCTCGAAAAACTGCGTGAATCTTTAGGTAATATTCTGCCTAAAATAATCCGTATTGCATTGATTATCTGGTCTTTTTGAAAATAAATATTTTTTTACACTGTTGTCCGGGTAAAATTTCACGGATTTTATAAAGTCCTATATTTATTGCGTCCCTATGGGACTTGGAGAGTAGAGACATGGCTTTTCTTTTCTACCCATATTTGGTTCCTGACGGAACTGTCCCGTAGGGACATCATATTGGTAGCTAAAGTATTAACATTTGAAGATAAGTCCCGTATGGGACGATATATAATTTAACCGGACACTAGGGATTTTTTTTTAAAAAAAACACTTTTGCTTTTACCGGACTTTCAACGGGAATTGTCATTATAACAGATACCATTATATGATTAACGAAGTTAACGAAATTATTGCCAGGGTTTTAAGCGGAGAGGACACTGCCGGCGACCGGCAGGCTTTGCTTGGTTGGTTCAGGGAATCAGCGGATAATCCCGAAAAATTTGCACAGTGCGAGATGCTCTGGAATGCATTGGAAATAATTGGTCAAAAACACGCATTTGACGCAGATGAAGGTTACCAGCATTTTCTGGAACATATAAAAGAAACAGGGAAGCCTGTAAAAAGCGTTTCCCTGTTTGGTCGATTTTTACGTATTGCCGCCATGTTTATACTGGTGGCAGGTGCTGCCTTCCTGTCGGGTTACTTCCTGAGCCCTTCGGGAAAGCCCGACACTGCCAACTGCATCATTGTCGCACCCAAAGGGAATAAAGCTTTTGCCGAACTCCCCGATGGAACGCGCGTTTGGCTGAATGCTGAAAGTAAGCTCACCTATCCGGGTACTTTTTCAGACGACAGCCGCCATGTATACCTGGAGGGGGAGAGTTATTTTGAAGTGGCCAAAGACAGCAAGCGACCCTTCATTGTACATACTTCAGCAGTAAATATCAGGGCCATCGGCACGGCTTTCAATGTGAAATCGTATCCTTCGGAAAACATTATACAGACTACCCTGGTTGAAGGCTCGGTAGCCATTGAAAGACAACCGGCCAGGCAGGAGAAGGAAGCCCGGACAAAAGACCTGGTAGTGTACCTCAAGCCCAACGAACAGGCTACATTTTATAAAGAAACATCGGTTATTGATGTCGCCTCCAAAACTTCCGTGGTGAACAAAGAAAACCTGCAACTGATCAGTCGTAAAAAAGAATATACGCTTGTAAAAAAGGAATCGGTTTTACTTGACAAAAAGGTAGACACCGAGCTTTTCACTTCATGGAAAGAAAACAAGCTCACCTTTGACAACGAACCTTTTGAAAGCCTGGTTACCAAGCTCGAACGCAGGTACAACATGCAGTTCAACTTTATAGATGATGAATTGAAATCGTTCCGTTTCACCGGTAAATTTCCCGAGATATCGGTTGAGCAATTACTGGCCGCGTTGCAATATGCCTCTCCTTTTTATTACGTAATCGACGATACCCTGATATACATTAGTCTTGAACCCATTCACAAAAGAAACATGCATAACTGATTCAATCAGTTACCCTATAACTAATTATTAACCAAAACTGCCTATGACAAAAAACAGCACCGTAACCAATTAAAAAACCGGAAAGTGCCTCGCACAGCACAATCCGGTATCTGAAATTAATTACTGTAATGCCCAATCCGTAAAATTGGCACATTACCATTGTTTAATTCAAACAGCTCAAAATTATGAAAAAAAAACCACTTAGCCCTTTTATTGGGGGTAAGAATGAATTGACTAAACTACTGCTTGTTATGAAAATCTCCACGTTCTTATTATGCCTGACCCTTCTCAATGTTTCAGCAAGCACATTTTCGCAGCAGACCATATCAATGACCATGAAGAATGCCACTGTAAAAGAGGTCATTGCTGAAATTGAAGAGATGAGCGATTTCATCTTCCTGTATAGGAATGAACTGGTTAACGTAGACCAGGAAGTAACCATTGATGTAAAAGACGAACCTGTAGAATTGGTACTGGCAAAACTTTTCGACCGGTCGGACCTGACCTTTAAGCTTTTTGAAGATAACCTGGTGGTTATCACTTCCAAATCGATGCAACAGCAGAAAATTTCGGGTGTGGTTACCGATGCTCAAACCGGAGAGACCCTGGCAGGTGTGAACATTACCATCGACGGAACGCTTAACGGTACCACTACCGACGTAAACGGAAAATATTCCCTTGACGTGCCCGATGAAAATGCCGTGTTGGTTTTTTCATACATCGGTTACAATACCGAAAAAGTACAGTTGGCGGGTCAATCAGTGTTGGATGTAAACCTTATTCCTGACATTACCGCCCTGGAAGAAGTGGTGGTAGTCGGGTACGGTACACAAAAGAAAAGCGATATCACCGGTTCCATTACCTCGATATCAAAGGATCGGCTTTCGAAACTGCCTGTCAGCAATGTTATTCAGGCTATTCAGGGTACAGCCGCCGGTGTCAACATCAACCAGGCTTCCTCTATTCCGGGCGATGCCCCGTCGGTACTGGTGCGCGGACGGAATTCCATTGGTGCCAATTCGGAACCCTACATTGTGGTGGACGGTATTCCGTTGACCAAAACCGATGGTTCCATCAACGACATCAACCCGAACGACATTGAGTCGATGGAAATTCTGAAGGATCCCTCGGCAGTGGCCATTTACGGTGTGAACGGTTCCAATGGCGTTATCCTCATCACCACCAAACGCGGAAGTGCAGGCAAACCTGTAATCCGTTACAGTGGTTATGGCGGCGTGGAAGGCTTAGCCCACATCCTCGAACCCAGTTCACCCGAAGAAATGCTGGAACGTTATGCCGAATACTCCCGTATTCAGAGCTCACCTTTATACAATGGTGGTCCTGTAAGGTATCAGTACGAATGGGACAATTACCAGAACGGTGTAACCACCGACTGGATTGACGAGGTAACCCAGACGGGTGTTATTCAAAATCACAACATCAGTATTTCCGGTGGAACGGATAATGTGTCTTACTACATTTCCGGCGATTATCTCGACCAGAAGGGCGTGGTTAAAGGGTATGATTACAAACGGTATTCATTCCGCACCAACGCAGACATTAAAGCAACGAAGTACATCACGGTGGGTACATCTTCGTTTGTTGTGGCGCATAACCGCGATGGCGGCCGGGCCAACCTGTTGAATGCTGCTGCCATGAGCCCATATGCCCGCATATACGAAGACGATGGTACCTATACACATTATCCCATGTATTCCGAAACGTTGTGGGCCAACCCGCTACTTCCCACAACGCTCGAACCCGAGCGCCGTCAGTTTAACATTACCGTCAACGGCTATGCTGAACTCAATATTGGAGAGATATTGAGGCCCCTCTCTGGTCTAAGATATAAGTTCAATGCCGGTTATTCGTATGTACCATACCGTACCAACGAATACGAAGGTAAAACCGTTTTCAATATGACTGGTTGGGGACGTTTGGTAAACCGTGAGTCGCAGACCTATACCATTGAAAATATATTGTCGTACACCAAAGATATTGGCAAACACCATTTCGACTTCACCGGTTTATATGCTTCCAAAAGCAAATACTACCAGGAAGCCGTTGCTGAGGGCAGTATCTTCCCGAACGACGACCTGGGCTGGGGAAAGCTTCAGGCAGCCAGCACCAGATCTGCTTCATCGTATGCTGACCTGTACAGAACTATTTCGCAGATGGGCCGGTTGAATTATTCATTCGACAGCAAGTACCTGTTCACTGCAACGGTACGCCGGGACGGTTCTTCAGTGTTTGGTATTAACAATAAGTATGCTGTTTTCCCGTCGGTAGCATTCGGCTGGAACATTGCCCGTGAAGGTTTCATGCAACCCATGAATCACATTATTAATAACCTGAAATTGCGCGTATCCTATGGCGCTTCGGGCAACGAAGCCATTGGTATTTACAATAGCCTCCCACGAATGGACTCCAATACCCTGCCTATGGGAGGTCAGTCGCAAACCACCCTAAAAGCCACCACCCGTATGGGTAACAACGAACTTTCGTGGGAAACCACCAAGGGAATCAATACCGGTATCGATTTTGGCTTATGGAGCAACCGTATTGACGGTTCAATTGAATTCTATGTAAACAACACAACCGGCATTTTACTCGTACGCACAATCCCACAGATATCAGGATACGTTGATGTTTATACCAATGTGGGTGAAACCAAAAATACCGGTGTTGAATTAACCCTTAATACCAAAAATGTTGTTTCGGGAGGTTTCACCTGGGCCACCACCCTGGTTTTTGCCAACAATAAAAATAAAATTGTTGAACTCTATGGCGATGGCAAGGACGACCTGGGGAACCGCTGGTTTATCGGTGAACCGGTTGGCGTAATATACGATTATACCAAAGTGGGAATCTGGCAGGAAGACGAAATTGCTGCCGGCGAGAACGCCGACTGGGATCCCACGGCTCTGGCCGGCGACCTCAAGCTGGCCGATATCAGTGGTCCCGAAGGTATTCCCGACGGAAGAATTGACGACAACGACCGCCGTGTGCTGGGACAAACAACCCCAAAATGGACCGGTGGTATCACCAACACCTTTACTTACAAAAATTTGAGTCTTAGTGTTTTCATCAATACCGTACAAGGTATAAAGCGTAATAATGCCCAGATTGGCGCAGCCTCCGATGAACTTGGTCGCCGTAACGGTCCTGCCGAAGTCGGTTACTGGACCCCCGAAAACCAAAGCAACGAATGGCGCTCGTTGGGTAACCACTCCAACAGTCATGGCTACGGCTTCCCCATGAATGCCAACTTTACCCGCATCAAGGATGTCACCTTAAGTTATAATGTACCCAAACCGCTATTAACCAAGGCTGGTATAAACGGACTACAGTTCTATTTAAGCGGCCGTAACCTTTACACGTTTACCGACTGGATAGGCTGGGACCCTGAGGCACGTGATGATCAACGCGGATCGGGAAACTGGCAGCTCAACTACCCCGTGGTAAGAAGCTTCATTCTTGGTATTAACTTAACACTGTAACACGTCATGAAAAACCATAAATATATTTTCATTTTGCTCGCGTTCTTATTCCTGATCGTTCCTTCGTGTTCGGAGGACTTTCTCGAAGAAGACCCATATTCATACTACAAACCGGGGAATACCTCCGCTTCAACAATTGATGCCCAGGTACTGGGACTGCATCGTACTTTTGCAGAATTATGGGGCTGGAGTGGCCAGCAGGGATTCCTTGCTTGCTGGCAGATTGGCACTGATGTTGCTTCTGCAGGCGCCACGCAAGGTGTTGAAAACCCTTTTTACCAGTATGCCGACCTGAATTGGGAGAACCAGGGTGTGTCATGGTTATGGCGCAAATGCTACGACTTTGTTAACCATGCTAACCTTATTATTTCAACAGTTGGTGAAGAAAACAAACCTGCATCGGCTGAAGCCAAATTCTTTCGTGCCTATGCCTATAACCTGCTGGTTAGCTTCTGGGGTCCGGTACCGCTGGTAACCGAACCTGTAACAGTGCCCACCTTTAACTTCACCCGCCAGCCGGTTGCTGATATTGACCAGGTTATTGAAAGCGATTTGACCTATGCCATTGAAAACCTGCCGGCCCTGGGCAGCGCTGCAAAAGAAAGCCGTATTAACAAGGATATGGCCCGTCACCTGGCCTCCCAGGTATTTCTGCGCATTGGTATGAGGGACGATACTTATTACGCCAAAGCTGAACAAATGGCCACAGAAATCATCTCCAACACGAGCTATAAGCTTATTGAAGAACGTTATGGCAAATTCCTGGGTGAAGGTGGTGATTATTACCGCGACATGTTCCGTTGGGGAAACCAGCGACGTTCGCAGGGAAACACCGAAGCCATATGGACATTTGAAGTGGAGTACAATCGTAACGTTACAGGCGGAACAGTTGACAACCCGCAATTCCGTCGTGTTTGGCAACCGGCCTACCATAAATGGTCGGGCATGGTTAATGCCGATTCACTCGGCGGCCGTGGTAACGGGCGTCTGCGTTTAAGCAATTTTATGAAGTACACCGTTTGGCAAGGTCTTGAAGGCGATATCCGGAACAGCAACTTTAACATCCGTCGTTATACTTATTATAACAGATCCGGATGGAGCGAAGAAACCGGTATTAACGCACAGGGATTCCGTGTTGCCAAAGATTCACCCGATGCTGTAGAGGTGAGAACTTTACATACAGGCGATAAAACCATTCCGTTTGAAGCAGACAGTTTGGAAGTTTGGTATCCCTATCCCACCAAGTGGGGCGGGTACGATCCTACAGACGACTTTGGTTATGCATTGGTGAAAGATTGGCCGGTTATGCGATTGGCCGAGACATACCTGTTCCGTGCCGAAGCCCGCTTTCGTCAGGACGACCTCGAAGGTGCTGCCGATGATATCAATGTATTGCGTGACCGTGCCTTTAAAGCAGCCCGTGCAGCCAGTGGAGATGACGAACTGGGCAGTGTGGACGCTGCAGATATAACGCTCGACTTCATCCTCGACGAACGTGCCCGTGAGCTCATTAGCGAGGAAAACCGTCGTATGACCCTTATATGTACCGGTAAACTGGCAGACCGCATTCCGCTGAACGGCGACGCCTCTCCGGCCAGCAAAGTCATAACCGGTTTTGCCAGTCATAATGTGTTGCTGCCCATACCCATGAACGAAATCAGGCTTAACAAGGATGCCGTGCTTGACCAGAACGAAGGATATGATTAGCAGATAATGTGTGTCTGTCCATAAAGTCCCATTTGCTGCGTTACGCTTGTCCGAAAATTGCTCATTTACGAATAGTAAACTCCACATTTTCGGACTGCGCAAGCCTTGCAAATGGAACTCTCTGAACAGACTCATGACCAGGTAAACACTTTACCAACTATTTTTACAAACGCTGATTAACGGGTTAATAATATGCAAACCCGGCACGGTGATTACCACTGTGCCGGGTTTCATCATATGATATACGTCTGTCTAGAAGCATGATAAAGCGTCTACGTCATTGCGAACGCAGTGAAGCAATCTTTTCATTAACAGCAGATTGCAATACACGTTTTTCAAAAAAAATACCGGCCAAACACCTAATGAATACAGGCTGATGAACAGATAAGACCGTATGCTGACACGAAGTTCAAAAACGACACGTCCTAAAGAAAATCTCGGCAACTTGTCCTGCTTATGCGGTTATCTTTTCTGCCGTCCGCAGTTTGGGTAGTCTCTTAGATTAAGGTCAATTGTGTTTTACCACAAATTCTCTATGGAAAGTATAGATCAGGCTGATATTCCATAACAAATCATCTTTTGCAGCAATTTCTGTGCGGAGCGACTGATTAATAAGGGCCGAAACAGCCAGTGGGAAGTTTTTGCGTGAAAATACAACCGAGGAATTCAGGTACCAGCCATCGCGCTGATCCATATTCAGGTAATATACCTGGGGAACAAACCGGCAATACAGATCATCTGTAATGCGTATACCGGTAAAAACAGTTCTGAAGGCAATATAGTGTGTATTCCGTATAATGTCTTTTTCAACTCCACGGGCATAGATGTAATGCAACCCCAATCCGATGTTTTTGGTTACCGGCACATAGGGTGTAATTTCTCCTGCCAGGTACCTGTCCGACCGGATATGCTCCTTTTTAACTCCCCCTGCGGTGTCGGTAACGGTGGAAAATGAAAATGCAGGATGTGCACCGAAACCCAGGCTGAATTTTTCAACGTTCAGCAGTTTATACCGCCACCAGAAAATAAAATTCCAGGGTTTGCCCTCG
>JAFGVG010000163.1 GCA_016938095.1 Bacteroidales bacterium | reverse complement strand
GATGATGACTAAGCTGCCAATAGCTATCGTTACCCTTTTAGGGTTGTTGCTCTTTCAATGTGGGCAGAACAGGGAGAAAACTCTTACACCTGCTGAAATACGCGAAACAGAAGAAGCATTGATAGCCGCCAACAGGATGCTTTTAAAGAAAGACAAAGAGAGAATTCAGCAATACATTGCCGATCAAAACATTTCGCTTACGGAAACCGAATCGGGGCTTTGGTATGGGATTATCAGACAGGGTGAAGGCCCGGTTGTTAAGGTGGGCATGCTGGTTACCCTTTCCTATAAGGTTTCATTGCTTGATGGTACGGTATGCTACAGTTCAGCTGAAAAGGGCGTGAAGCAGTTCATTTCCGGCAAGGGTGGTGTTGAATCGGGGCTCGAAGAGGGTATTTTATTACTGAAGGAGGGTAGTAAGGCTGTTTTTATCATGCCGCCCCATTTGGCACACGGGTTAACGGGAGATGGTGATAAAATTCCCGCCCGTGCCATAATTGTATACGAAGTTGAATTAATTAAAGCTGAATCATAAAGGAATGAAACACCGTTTGCTGTTCTTTGCTATGTTGCTGCCTTTTGTGCTGCATTCATGCGATAGGTTGGCCAAATATCCCGGGTATAAACGGGCAGGGCATGGTATTTACTTTCAGTTGCATACCATTGGCGAAGACTCGCTCAGGGCAAAGCCGGGCGACTACATTACCGTTAAACTGGCCTACCTTACCCTTGATGATTCGGTATTTTTTGAAGGAACGCGTAAGCTTCAGGTAAACCCGCCGGCGTATGAAGGTGCTATCGACGAGTGTTTTATGATGCTTTCGGAAGAGGAAAGTGCCACCTTTATCATTAAGGCGGATCTTTTTTTTGATATCACCCTTCAGGGCGAACTGCCTTCCTTTATGACCACCGGCGACCCTATGAAAGTGAAAGTTGACATGCTCGATATTCAATCAGCGGCTGATTACCTGAAGGAGAAAGAGGCTTTTCTTTCGTGGATTGAAGATTTTGGCGACTATGAGAAAGTTGTTCTCAAACAATTTATCGAAGAAGAAAAACTGGATGTGGATCCGCTTCCCTCAGGGATTTATTATCTTAACCTCCGGCCCGGCAATGGGAAAAAAGTGGCACCGGGCGATACCGTGACAGTGGATTACGAAGGTCGTTTTTTGAATGGTAAGTTTTTTGATTCAACCCGCAAGCGCCACCAGCCGTTCCAATTTGTATACGGAACCGAATGGCAGGTAATTAAAGGGCTTGAGGAGGCAATTGGCATGATGGCCGAAGGTGAAAAATCGCTATTCATCCTGCCTTCGGAATTGGGCTTTGGAAATCGCGGGTCGTCAAACAATATTATTCCGCCTTTTACGTCATTGATTTTTGAGGTTGAGATTTTAAAAGTATCTTCGCCAGGTAAAATCTGACGCAACTCCCTGGGTGTAGTTGCATCATATACCCGACAGCTTAATATGGTAAAGCAAATGAAGTCCTGTATGCAACACTGGTTATTTATCGCTCCTTTGACCTTGTTATGGTTAACAACAGGTTGTGTTAATGACGACCTGGAAGAAGCTAAAAAGGAGGAGAACAAGATCATTGGCGAGTATCTCACCGCTAATGGTATTGCTGAGGATACCAAAACCGAAGGCGGTATTTACTTTATTGAGGATGTGGTGGGTACAGGCATATCTCCCCTAACAGATAATTATGTATTTATCAATTATACAGGCAGGTATCTTGAAACCAATGAAATCCGCGAAACAAACAATGAGCAGTTAAAAGATGAATGGCCTGCTGCGCAAACCTTCACGAATCTTCTATATGGGCCAACCAAGCTCCTGTTCGGATACAGTATTCCGGGGTTCAACGAAGGGCTGTCGCTCATGAAAGAAGGGGGTAAAGCAAGGTTAATCATACCCTCCAATAAAGCCTATTACGATGAGACTCCGCTGATTTACGAAATCGAACTGATTAAGGTGGTGAAAAATCCGGTTGCCTACGAAGATTCGGTGGTGACCGAATACCTGAATGCCAATGGATTTACCACGGATAACAGAATTGACACCCTTGTGTGGTTTAAGGAAACCCTGACACCTGACCTGGCAGATACAGTTACCGTTGAACCGGGCGACACCGTTTTCATTCGTTTTGAGGGCAGGCTGGTTGACGGGTTCAGCAATCCGGTGGATGATTCAAGGGTTTTCGATAGCAATGGCAGCGAGCCCCTTAAATATGTTTACGGTACCTCAAAGGTTGTTTCGGGCAGTATACTTCAGATTCCGGCAGGCTTTAACGTTGCGCTCGATTCGATGCGGAACGGAACCCATGCTACTGTTGTTATTCCATATACACAGGCTTTTGGCGAAGACGGCCTGGTCAACAGTATCCACAACTATGTTATGATTCCGCCATACCAGACACTCGTTTACGATATTGTTGTAGAAGAAATCCGGCATCCTGCCGGAAAATGATGCCTGTCAGGCTTGTAGCAGAAAAACAGCCGGTTTCTTTTTCAGATCGGGGGGAGGATTTTTGCGCCATTCTTGTATGGTGCGGGTTTGCACCCATTCATCCTCAAGGGTGAGGTTAACTGCAATACAAAGTTGTGTCGAAGGTTTACAGATGTTTAAAAAGGCTTCGGCCAGCTGATTGTTTCGGTAAGGCGTTTCAATAAATAATTGCGTTTGTTTTTCCATTTCGGAACGTTTTTCCAGCAACCTTATCTTCGCGGCTCGTTCGGGACCCTTAACAGGCAGGTAGCCATTAAAGGTAAAATGCTGGCCATTCAGGCCCGAGGCCATCAGGGCAAGCATCAGTGAGGAAGGCCCGGACAGCGGAATAACTTTTATATGGAGGCGGTATGCCTCTTCAACGAGCAGTGCGCCCGGGTCGGCAACAGCCGGCAAACCTGCTTCGGAAATCATTCCCAGGTCGGCTGTTCCGGAATTCCTGAAAATAGCCGGTACATCCAGCTTTGCGGTGTGTTCATTGAGCAAATGGAAATGAATTGACTGTATGTCGCCTTTGTAACCGCAATGGATGAGAAAGCGGCGTGCCGATCTTTCATCCTCAACAACAAAATGTTCTAATGAAAAAATAATCCCCGCATTGAACGGTGGAATAACCCTGGTAATATCCGGATTGCCCAGTGATGAGGGGATCAGGTAAAGCTTTCGTTGTTGTTCAGGCATAAGGGTTGTTTGGTGTAATGGCGGATAAAAGTAATGAAACTGCCGAAATGTTTACAAAATGGACATTAAAAATAAACAAAAAGCTTAACCCTGTTGCCTTTATTTACGTACAACGATTATGTTGTTTGTAGCAGATGAGTAAGCGTATTTTACAGTTTATTTTTACAGCAATTACCGTTTTAGCGACGAATTCACTTTCAGCGCAGGAAATCAGGTACCGGAGCGACGTGATCTCCAGGGATGACGGACTGTCTAACGGGTCGGTCACCTGCGTGATGAAAGATCGCTACGGTTTTATGTGGTTTGGTACCTGGAACGGACTGAACCGTTATGATGGCTATGAAATAATGGTTTTTCAGTCGGTGCGGAACGATACCCATACCATCAGCAACAGCAACATCAATTTTTTATTTGAGGATCGGGAAGGATTACTTTGGATTGGCACCGACAACGGACTGAATTCCTATGACCATCAAACCGGAACATTCAGGCGTTACAACACCCAACCTTCCGCCAACATAAAACATCATAATAACCGAATCAATTCCATTTTGCAGGACAGGCAGGGCCGCATATGGATAGGCAGTCAGGAATATGGCCTTGCGGGAATGGACAAGCAGTCAGGAGAGGTTAAGCATTATAGCAACACACATTCCGACAGAAGCAATAATATTATCAGTCTGTTGGTGGATGGTACCGATGAGCATATCCTGTGGATCGGAACAGGCGATGGCTTGTATAGTTTCGATATCCGGTCAGGCCGCTTCAAACTGATACAGAACAACCTGACAGCAAACCCTGTATCGGTTCAGTCTATTCGGCAGGATAAGCGCGGAAATCTCTACCTTGGGACCTGGGGGAATGGCCTTGTCCGCTACGAAAGGAAATCGGGTTCATTGCAATATTGTTTTCCCGAAGATGAAAAAGAAAGCTCGCTACAGCAAAGCATAATCCGAAGCATGTCGGTTGATGCAAACGGAAAACTTCTGGTAAGCGTCTGGGATAGGGGATTAATGTTATATGATCCGTTAACCGGTAAACTCACTAACTGGGGTGGAACAGCCGTTAACAACGAACTGAATAACCGGTCGGTATCCTCGGTATATGCCGATCCTTCGGGAATTGTATGGGTAGGCACCATTCATGGCGGGAT
>JAFGVG010000162.1 GCA_016938095.1 Bacteroidales bacterium | reverse complement strand
GATTCGAGTATCCGGTCGACAAAATGCCGGAGGTTAATGCCGGTCTCTGCTGTAGAAATTTCCGATTCCTGCGCTTGCACCACAGCAACTTTTGCTGCCGGTTCAAGCGTGAAAGTAATGAAAACAGCAGCAATTATTATCAGCAAAATGGTAACAAAAAAAAGCAGGTCTTTTTTCATATCAAGTATCCTGCACGTTAAACTGTCCTCCCAATTTTGAGAATATAAAAATGGCAATTATGCCAACCAAAAGATGCAATCCAAGAACAATCCAAACCCATTCCGGTTTACCGGTTTCATTAAAAGCCCTGTAGATCCAGGAAGTGTAAAGAAGTCCGCTCAGAAACCCTCCAATTCCGACAGCCAGGAAGTTTGATCCCATATAAAGCCCTGCCTTTTCTTTTGGGGCTAACCAGACAATGTATTCCTGAATGCGTGGTGAACTGATCATTTCACCAATGGCAAAAAAGGCAATACCCGGAAACATCCAGGCAGGGCTTGAAATTCCGGCCAGTGCCAAAAGTCCGAAACCCAGAGCCATGATAACCAATCCTGATATAAAGGAAGGAATGGGCTTGAAACGTTCAAAAAGCCAGGCAACAAACACCTGGAATATCATAATTATCCAACCGGTATGTGAAATGGTTTCCCCCATTACTTTCCGGGTTCCTTCGTAGTCTTTTGACAGCAAATTAGCAAATGTGGTGCCTAAAACATCTCTTATGTTATTATAGAGTGTGGCACCATCAAGGTTGAATTCAACATATTTGGAACAAAGATTAAAAAAGGCCCAGAAAGGGGTCCAGAAGAAAACGCCCAGGATGACCAAAAACAGTGTGAATTTGTAATCAGAAAGGGCAACTCCGATATCCTTCATTTTCTTTCCCATGCTTTCGGTTTGCGTCTGACGTGGAGGTTCCTTGTAAAAGAATAAGGTAATCAGAAACATAAGCCCGATGGAGATTGCTGCCGCAATGTAAGCATTTTGCCAGGAGATTGCTCTGAGCCATCCCAGCACCAGCGGACCTACTGAGCCTCCAATATTAACCATGGCATAAAAGATTCCAAATCCCAATGTGCGGTTTGTACTGTCGGTAACAACCCGGATGGTTCCCGAGATTAAAGGTTTGAAGGTTCCGGCAGCCAATCCTATACAGAGCATTGCCAGCGCAATTCCCGATACCGAGTCGGTAAAAATGAGCAAAAGTATGGATGGAAGATAAGCGAGGTAGGAAACCAATAATATTTTTTTAAAACCTAATTTATCGGCAAATGTTCCTGATAGTATTGGAATGGTATACGATATAAAAAGGAACAAACTTTGAATTAATCCCAGTTGCTTATCATTGAAACCTTTTGAGGCAAAGAAAATTGGAAAACCAAAGTAAATACCGTAATAGGCAAATCGTTCGAGGATTTCGATGGTATTGGCTATCCAGAAAACGAAGGGAAATGATGATCGTTTTTTCATGCGACAGGACCTTTAAAGAGGTTAACCGGTTCGGTTTTCGTTTGCTTTTATATTTTGGAAAGATAACAAAAAACCGGTATCCAACCCAAGGTTGTCATTTATAAAAATCAACTGATGGCGGCCGGAGTTTCGAGCCTGAAACCGGTATTGTGAACATTGACAATGGAAACGGCCGGATCGTGACTGAGCATTTTTCTCAGTTTGGCTATGTATACGTCCATACTGCGCCCCATGAAATAATCGTCTTCGCCCCATATCGATTTCAGGGCAACCTCTCTCCGGAGCAGGTTGTTCATGTTAAGGCACAGCAGTCGCAGCAGTTCGGCTTCGCGTCGGGTGAGCTGTTTTTCGCCCTGGGGTGATGATAACAGATGGTTAGCATAGTCGAATTTATAATGACCAATGGTGAAAACGCTCACACCCGGATCGGTATTTCGTTTCACCCGGCGGAGTATGGCATTGATCCTCAGTTTTAACTCTTCTGTGCTGAATGGTTTGGTGAGGTAATCGTCGGCACCGGTCCGGAACCCTTTTATCTTGTCTTCTTTTAAGGCTTTTGCCGTGATAAAAATAATGGGAACCTCGCAGTCGACTTTCCGTATCTCTTCGGCTACGGTAAAACCATCCATCAACGGCAGCATTACATCTAGCAATACAAGGTTGTAATTACCGATTTTGAAAGCCTCGAGTCCTTCCTTGCCATTCTCCCTGAGGATTACCTGGTAATCCGACATCTCAAGGAAATCGCTGATCACAATTCCCAGGTTCTTGTCATCTTCAACCAGTAATATTGTTGCCTTTTTTTTATTCATGGTTTCTGATGTTTTTTGGATTAAAAATCCTTGGTATATAAACATCAAAACGGCTACCTTTGTTCAGTTCACTGGTGGCTTTGATAAAACCGTTATGGGCTTCAGCCATTTGCCGGGCGTAATACAATCCCAAACCAAAGCCTTTAACATTGTGAACATTACCGGTAGGTACCCGGTAAAACTTATCGAAAACATGCCTTAGTGATTCTTTGCTCATGCCAATGCCATTGTCAATGAACGACAGGAGAATGCCCTCATCGTGATCGGCGGTGATTATGGTAAGCGAGGGCTCTCCCCTGGTATATTTCAATGCGTTTTCGGTTATGTTGTTGATGATCCCCGAAACGTACATGACGTCTGCTTCAACCACCGGGTTGGTAGATTGCAGGCGGTAATCAACCTTTACTTCCATGTCGCTTTTTTCGATACAAATATTGGGAATCAGGGAGCTCAGCAATTCGTGCAGATCAAAAGAAACCGGATTGAGTTTTATTTCGTCGTGTTCCTGCTGTGCAATTTCCAGCACACGTTCCACCTGTTTGCGCATCCTTTCGTTTTCGTCGAATATGATACGGGCATACCGGTTCACACGGTCGTGATGTTTTTGCGGTTCAGCTTTCATAAGTACCTCAGCTGCCAACGCAATGGTTGAAACCGGTGTTTTAAACTCGTGGGTAATGTTGTTGATGAAATCGTTTTTCATTTCCGACAATTTTTTCTGCCGCAGGTAGGTGATGATGATCACGGTGACGCCAAAGATGATGATGACAAGAAATGCCAGGGTGAGTCCCAGCCATATGACCTGTTTGAGGAAGACTACCCTGTTTTTTTGCGGAAAAAAAAGTGCCAGGTGGTAGTAATCGTTTTTCCACAGACACGAAAGGCATGCTTTGTAAGGATTGCTGACGGTATTCACATCAGGGAATTGTGGCGAACGGTAAACGGCAGAATCGTTCGAGGTTTTGATTATGGCGTAGTAATAATTTTCTTCCAGCCGGTGGTAATTGATGTATTTGGCCATCAGCGCCGATAACCTTGCGGTGTCAATAACCGCCATAATATTGGTAACATTGCATCCCATGGCACATCCCGTAAGATT
The DNA here is from genome assembly GCA_016938095.1 of Bacteroidales bacterium. Taxonomy (GTDB): domain Bacteria; phylum Bacteroidota; class Bacteroidia; order Bacteroidales; family UBA10428; genus UBA5072. The sequence goes on along the minus strand of JAFGVG010000162.1, from coordinate 5,722 downwards.
AAGCATGGCACAAGGGGGGAGGGTGTCGCCGGGCGACCGCAATTCTTCAACCACATCCTCGAGTGCATTGTCGGCACGGTGGTCAAATTGTTTACGACTGAGTATAATCTCCTCACGTATCCAGAAAGTTTGCGTGAAAATCAATCCCAGTAACGCAAATGAGGAAACAAAAATGATGATTTTAACTGTAGATGCACGCATACCCTTTTTCAGCGATGATGGCGAAATTACGAAAAATATTGGGGTATTTGCTTATTTAACAAAACATTAACGATCACTTTCGGTTAAAGGTATTCATGGTGCGTTCGATACCCTGGGTGCCAAAACTCCTGATTATTTCATGACACAGGATCAGCTTTTCGGGTAGTGCCATTGTTTCCTCGGGAGTCCATTTGCCCAGCACATAATCTACCTGGGTGCCATACGGAAAATCGCCGCCTATGCCAAACCTCAAACGGGCAAATTGCTGGTGTCCCAAGGTTTCGATTATGCTGGTAAGTCCGTTGTGTCCGCCGTCGCCTCCCTTTGACCTCAGACGGACGGTACCGAAAGGGAGCGAAAGATCATCTGCAAGTACGAGAAGATTTTCGATTGGCACAGATTCTTTCTGAAGCCAGTAGTTAACAGCTTTTCCGCTAAGGTTAACGTAAGTATTGGGTTTAAGAAGGACAAAAGTTCGACTTTTAAAACGGTATTCGGTGATAAAGCCATACCGCCGGTCACTAAAAACAATACCGGATGCTTTGGCTAAAGCATCCAGTATCGCAAATCCTATATTGTGCCGGGTGTTGTGGTATTCATCACCCACGTTACCCAGACCTGTTACCAGGTACTTCAAAATAATGGTGAATTATTACTTTTTGGCTTCTGCAGCGGGAGCAGCGGCAGGAGCAGCAGCCCCTTCAGCAGCTGGCGCGGCAGCTTCAGCAGTTTCACCCATGCCTTTGGCAGCAGCCCGGGCCGAAATAATACCCACAACAAGGGTACGCGGTGAGTCGAGTACTTCAACTCCTTCGTATTTCAGGTCGCCGGCCAAAACCGACTGTCCGATATCAAGGTCCGAGATATCAATGACAAGAGAATCGGGAAGTTTTTCAATCTGGCCTTTTACCTTTACGTATCTTTTACGCTGTTTGAGTTTACCGCCGGCCCTGACACCCACGGAATTACCTGTGATTTCAACCGGAAGGTCAATGACAACAGCTTTGTCTGCATAAACTTCGTAGAAGTCGATGTGGTTAATACCATCGGTCACCGGATGAAACTGAATCTCCTTTAAGATGGCCAAGTGCTTGCTGCCTTCGATGTCGAGGTCCACTACGTAAACGTGGGGCGTGTAAATAAGATCCTTAAAGTCGCGTTCTGCTGTATGGAAATGGATGTTTTCTTTACCTCCATACAAAACACAGGGTACTTGCTTTTGCCTGCGCAGCGATTTGGCGTCTTTTTTTCCGGTGATTTTCCGCCGGGCAACTTTTAATTCAAATTTTTTCATGCGTAAAAAAAATTAAACAATATTAATACGTGCTACTTGGAAACAGTATCATCTGTTGATTGGTTGATTTGTCGATTGGTTGATTACAAAACCACCTGCCGTTTGAAAGGTCATCAAATCAAAAAATCAATAAATCAACAAATAATCTTGTTTCCCCATTACACCATTGTTTAATACAAAACAGTGGTAAAAAGGAGCGCAAAGATAATTAATAATTAACAATTAGCAATTGGCAATATAAAAAAGCTGTTGGCTGTTGGCCATTGGCTGTTGGCTAACCCTCCTTCGCTAAAGCTACGGCGGGCAAACGGCTAATGGCTAACAGCTAATGGCTAATGGCCTTTTCAGACAATGAAATTTTTGGTAATCGACTTGTACTTGTACACCTTGTGGATGACATCGGCAAACAGGTCGGCAATGGTCAGCACCTTTATCTTATCGGAATGTCCGCGGAGTGGTATGGTATCGGTTACCACCACTTCAGTAATGTCCGATTTCTCGATCCGCTCATAGGCTGGTCCCGAAAGCACCGGATGCGAACAAACCACCCGCACGCTGCGTGCACCTTCTTCCATCATCAGTTTGGAAGCCAGGCATACGGTTCCGGCAGTGTCAATCATGTCGTCGACAATAACAATGTTTTTATCCTGTATATCGCCAATTACCCTGATTTCCTCAACTACATTTGCCCTTTTTCTTACCTTGTAACAAATGACCATTTCGCAGTTCAGAAAACGTGAATAGGCATTGGCTCTTTTGGTTCCACCCATGTCGGGGGCTGCAATAACCAGGTTCTCAAGGTTCAGGCTTTTTATGTAAGGGACAAAGATGGTTGATCCGTAGAGGTGGTCAACGGGGACATTAAAGAAACCCTGTATCTGGTCGGCATGCAAATCCATGGTCATCACCCTGTCGGCTCCTGCAGCGGTGAGCAGGTCAGCAACCAGTTTAGCACCAATGCTGCACCTTGGCCTGTCTTTTCTGTCCTGACGTGCCAGTCCCAGGTAAGGCATAACGGCTACTACCTGGTAGGCCGAAGCCCGTTTGGCTGCATCAATAAGCAGCAGCAGTTCCATGAGGTTATCCGACGGTGGGAAGGTAGACTGTACAATGAAAACAATACATCCCCGGACAGACTCTTCGAAATAGGGTTGAAATTCACCATCGCTGAATTCCAGCACGGCGGTTTTTCCCAACTCGGTTCCGTAACTTTTGGTAATCTTCTCGGCAAGGTAATGAGAGGCACGGCCCGAGAAGAACTTAATAGGAGCCTTAATTTTCATCGCGGCAGCATTTCTGGTTTTTTGAAGTGTTGCAAATGTAAAAAATATCCCCTCATAATATCCTACGGGGCGGTATATTTTAATGAATCAGTTTTGAACATTGCTAAAATTGCTATACTACAGATTGTTCAGGAAATTCCGGTTACTTTCGCCAATAAAGTGAAGGATTTCTTCCCTTCCGGTTTGCCGGAGTGATGATGTGGCAAAAAAAGGAGGCAGCTCTTCCCAGGTTTGTAGCAAGGTATTCCGGTATTTGGTCAGGTTACGTTCCAGGGCAACACCCGATATTTTGTCGGATTTGGTAAAGATCAGGGCGAGAGGTACCTGGTTTTCGCCGGCAATATTGATGAAGGCCAGGTCACTTTCCAGCGGATGATGCCGGCAGTCGATGAGGATAAACAGGCAGGACAGGGTCTTACGTTTACGAATGAACTCCCAGCCCGATAACATAAAATCGTTGCGTGCCTGTTTACCCGTTCGCGCAAAACCATAGCCCGGCAAGTCAACCAGGTACCACGTTTCGTCAACCAGGTAATGGTTGATGAGTTTTGTTTTACCCGGAGTTGAAGAAGTTTTGGCAAGATTTTTTTTACCGGCCAGCAGGTTTAGCAGCGACGACTTACCCACATTGGATCTTCCGGCAAATACATATTCCGGAGGTCCCTCCGGGGGACATGTTTTCAGGTCGGGACTGCTTTTGATGAACGCTATCTGTTTGATTTCCATCAGAACAATCGATCAAGTAAGGTTTTGGTATCATCGGTCTGTCCAAGCCCTTCAATATATACCTCCAGTATTTTGGTCTGCCGTTCGGTTACCAGTTCAACCTGCCTGATTTCAGCCGGTAACAAAACTGTTTCGCCTGTGCTTACTTTTTCTTCGGAGTTATTGTTATAACGTATGATAAAATCACCCTGAAGACACATGTAAACCACAAACGAATCGAGCCAGATATAATCGCGTGTCACAGCCTTTGACAGGTCGAGGCAGTTTACGGTAAAGTAATCGCATTTGGCCAGCTGATTGGGTTGATTGGGAACAAGGGTATAGTTCGATTTAAAGCGGTCAGGATTTTTAAAATCAATGGCTGCAAGGGCTTTTTCGGTATGCAGTTCTCTGGGCTTTCCCTTATCGTCGAGCCGGTCGAAATCGTAAATCCTCAATGTGGCATCGGAAGTCTGCTGTATTTCGGCAAGAAGTATGCCTGCACCTATGGCATGAACCCGGCCTGCCGGAAGAAAGAACACATCTCCGGGGCGTGTCTTTTCCTTGTTAAGGATATCCATCAGTGTTTTGTTGCCAAGGTGTTCCTGGTACTTAGCGGCATTCATTTCCTGGTTAAAACCAACGATGATTTCTGCATCTTCCCTGGCTTCCAGCACATACCACATTTCTGTTTTTCCGTATGAACCAAATTGTTCCAGTGCCAGTTCATCCTTGGGATGTACCTGTACCGAAAGGGCGTCATTGGCATCGATAAATTTTATCAGCAGCGGAAAAAGTGTCCCGAATTTTTCGAAAACGCCATCGCCCACCAGATCGCCCATATATACTTCAATAATTTCCTCGAGGGTGTTGCCCGCCAAAAAACCATTGCTGACTTTTGAAACATTGCCCGGAATGCTGCTTATTTCCCAGCTTTCACCAGCCTTATCGGTTTTTGTTTTTTTGTTCAACACGGTCTTTAGCCGGGTTCCGCCCCATATTTTGTCCATGATCCGGGGTTGAAATTTCAGGGGATATAATTGATTCATATGCCGATTTATGTTTTAAGTTCTTTGGTATTATCAGTTTTGTTTGTAATTTTTCATCAATTTACAAAAATAGCTATTCTTGCCATAATCAAACACCGGACGGTTAAAAACTACCGGCACCCGTTATGGCAGGGACGGCAAAGGATAGCTATCGCGGATCAATGATTTAACAGTAAATTAATAGATATGAAAAACAACAACATTTTCATTTTGGTGGTTCTAGGGTCAGTTGCATTTACCGGTGCTTTTGCACAGAACAAGGACAAAGCTGTTTTCAAGGAAGTAAAGCCTGGTTTCTACCAGCATTCCATATTGCGCGACGACCGCGAGGTTGCCCAGCGAAAGGAAACGGTTGAACCTCGCAAAGTTTTCACGGTTGATTTAGCTGCTGTCCAGTTACCCAATAAGGTTGATCTTTACACCAATGCACAATGGCATAACCCTCCCATTTCCCAAGGCAATACGGGTACCTGCTGGTGTTTTTCAACCACTTCGTTTCTCGAAACCGAGGTTTACCGCATGCATAAAACCAAGGTAAAACTGTCGGAAATGTATACAGTGTACTGGGAGTATGTTGAAAAAGCACACAGGTATATCCAGGAAAGGGGCAATTCGAATTTCGATGAAGGCTCTGAAGCCAATGCCAACACCCGTATATGGAAGACCTATGGTGCTGTTCCGGCGGATGTTTATACCGGTTTGCTTCATGGCCGCAAGTATCATAATCATGAAGCCATGGTGGGTGAAATGAAAAAGTATCTTGAATCACTCAAAGCCAATTCCTCCTGGAACGAAGAAGCTGCGCTGGCTACCATTCGTTCCATTATGGATCATTACATGGGTCAGCCACCTGCCGAAATTACCGTGAACGGTAAAAAAATCACCCCTGTGCAATACCTGACAGAAGTATTAAAAGTAAACCCCGATGATTATACCGATATATTATCCTATTCGCAGGAACCGTTTTATGAAATGGTGGAATACAAGGTTCCCGATAACTGGTGGCACAGCAGCGATTATTGCAATGTTCCGCTCGACGTTTTTATGGCAACCCTTAAGGATGTTGTAAGAAAGGGTTATACGGTAAGCATTGGCGGCGACGTTTCAGAACCCGGGTTCGACAGGTATACGCAGTGCGCCGTAGTACCCGATTTTGATATACCGGCTGGCTATATCAACGACGATGCACG